>NZ_JFHK01000016.1 GCF_001636545.1 Kosmotoga arenicorallina S304
TTCAAAGTGCATAACTTGAGCCCTAGGAGGCCTGATGGCCTCCATTTTTCTATATTCCCGTGCATAATCCTGGAACTGGATAACCGTAAAAATATTTTGCGAAAAGGAGGGGGAAAATGTTTAAATTTCCTGAAGGTCTTTACACAGATGTGAGAATTGAAGATGTGTTTCAGACTTCAATACAGATTACAATGGGAAAACTTGACGACGTGAAAGAAAAATCCTACAAAGCTGCCTTTATACGCCTGTATGATGGTAAGCGCTGGTATTATTCTTCTACGAGCGATGTGGACAGCATTCAGAAAGAAATAGAAGCCCTCGCTTCAATAGCTTGTAAGAATGAGAACATCAAGGAAGACCCCATTTTTCAGAGATTTGAAGTTCATAAAAGTGAATTTCTAAAATTCACGGGAAAAGATTCAGTAAAAGAGTGCGCCTTGAATGAGAAAATGGAGCTCTTGAAAAATTATTCTCCGATAATAGCATCTTCTGAGTACGTCAAACTATGGAGGGCGAATTACATAGATCTTCATGTCAAAAAGAGCTTTCACTCCAGCAAAGGCTCAAATATCGTCTTTGATACCCAAAGAGTGGGAATGAGAATAAGTTACGAGCTTTCAGACGGAGATAGAAAGTTTGCTGACAGGTTTGATCGTGGGTCGAACTATTTTTCTCAGCTGAAAGGACTGGAAGAAGAGATCAAGTCGAGGTTCGGCAAATCCATTCATTTCTTAAAGGAGGCGGCCGAAATAAAACCCGGTAAATACACCGTGGTGCTTTCACCAGAAGCAGCGGGTGTCTTTGCCCATGAAAGCTTTGGCCATAAAAGCGAATCAGATTTCATGATCGGTGACAAGAGTATGGAAGAGGAATGGAAAATCGGGAAAAAAGTCGGTAGTGAAATCCTCTCCATAGTTGATGATGGAAGCATAATGGGGACTGGATATACTCCCTTTGATGACGAGGGCACAAAAGCAAAAGAAACATACCTGATAAAGAAAGGGGTTCTTTCAGGCAGGCTTCACAGCGCTAAAACGGCAGCTGCCCTTGGTGAAGGCTTAACGGGAAACGCAAGAGCATTGAACTTTGAGTTTGAACCCATTGTGCGCATGACTACCACGTTCATAAAAGGCGGAGATAAAACTTTCGAAGAGCTAATTTCAGATATAAAGGAAGGGATCTTCGTAGAAACCTTGAAACATGGCTCCGGGATGTCCACTTTCACGCTGGCGCCATCAATGGCATATATGATAAGGGATGGAAAAATAGCAGAACCTGTAAAAATCTCCGTTGTTACCGGAAATGTCTTTGAAACTCTGAATGAGATTGAAGGGTTGACAAAAGACGTGAAGATATTGGAGTTTGCTCTGGGAGGGTGTGGAAAATTTGAACAATTCCCCCTTCCCGTTGGATTTGGCGGCCCATACGTGCGTGTTAAAAGTCTAAACGTAAGATAGGGGGGAGATTGATGATAAAAGAGAAGTATACCGAAAAAACCTCTCAAATTGCCCTTAATATCGAAAACAGCAAGGTTGAATCGGTGAGAAGAAAGGACATAACCAAAACCGCAATAAGAGTCTATTCGGAAAACAAAATGGGTGTTGCAGGCGGCCTTGGTAAAGTTGATGAAGAGGAGCTTGCGGAAAAGGCCATCAAAGCGCTGGATTTTGACATTCACTATCCTGTTGAACCCACCTCCGATCTGGAGATGAATATCGTATATCATGCGGATTTCAGCGATAGCGATGAATTCGTAAATGAGATAGAAGAACTCCTTCTGGAAATATCAAAGGAGCAACCAGATTTTATTTTTAGCAACAAAGCTACTCTAACAACCACGGAAAACTCCCTTAATAACAACCTGGGGTTAAATCTTTTTCACAGGGGCACTTCGATAAACGTTGGGTTAATATTCAAGCGCAAGGGCTCTGGAAATATCTTTGACGGCTTTGTAGGTTACAATGGTTTGAAATATGACAGGAAAGAATTTTTGAATTTAACCAATGAAATTTGTGAAGCCTTTAAGAACAACATAGAGGAATTCAAGCCGGGAAGATACCCCGTGGTTTTTTTGCAGTCTGATTCCATATATCTGATGAAGCTCTACAGAGATCTGCACGGTCTGATTTTCGCTACTGGTGGGTCCTTGCTTTCCGGAAAAATAGGCCAGAAGCTGTTTAGTGAAAATTTCACTTTATACCAGACGCGTAACCATGCTGACGGCTTTTATGGCCCTTTCTTCGACCTTGAGGGCGTGGTAACCCCGGAATTCCGTTATCCATTAATTGAGAATGGGATCCTGCGTTCGCCCTACACAAACAAGAAAACGGCGAAACTGTTCAACCTTCCACATACTGGTGCTGCTGGTGGTGAATATGATTCGGTTCCGGATGTGGCAGCTTATCCTATGAGTCTGAAAGAATCCGATAAAACTCTTGAGGAACTCCTCGATGGCAGAAAGGGAATTTTCGTTCTTGTGGCGAGCGGCGGCGACTTTACGCCAGATGGTAAATTCGCTACTCCCGTGCAACTGCCTTTTCTGTTCGATGGCAAGAAATTCATCGGGAAGTTACCAGAGCTGAACATATCTTCAAATCTCTTTGACATGTTCGGGAAAGATTTCATCGGAGTTGGTAAGAACAATCTAACCCCTCTGGGACCATCCAGGGCGGTCATAATGGAAATGGACGTTTCGAAGATTTAAAAAGGGCTTACAGCCCTTTTTGTTTTTTGGCAATCTTTGTCGCAAGAGAGATTAGCTCAAGCACCTCGGGGCTGCTGATTTCCAGTTCGACAAGCACCCCTTTTTTTCTTTGGAGCAATAATCCTGCACGAACTAACGCTTTTATGTGCCTTGAAAGAGTTGTTTTATCAAGAGGAAATAGTGGTTCAAGCTGGCAGAGGCAATTGGCTTTTCCGGCAGCTATGGTTTTGAGAATTTCGATCCTCCACTCACAGCCCAAAGCTTTGAAAATATCAACAAGCCAATTGTTCAGTTTGTCCAAAGTGGCCACTTCCTTTTCAAATATTTATTAAATCCTGTTCTTAATCGCCTTTACATCTTCTGAAGTTGCAAGCGCTCCATAGCGTTTAACCACCATAGAAGCAAGGAGCTTTCCCGTTTCTATGGCTTCCAGGAAAGGCTTTCCCTTTAGCACGCTTGCAATTACCGCCGCGTTAAAGGCATCACCGGCGCCTGTCCCATCAACTGCGGCCTCTTTTTTCACGGCGATTTCCTTAATACTACCATTCTTTATGTAAATTATGGGATCGTCCCCATTGGTTACCACAATATTGCCCTGAGTATGATTTTTTAGAAATTCTATCAC
Organism: Kosmotoga arenicorallina S304; assembly: GCF_001636545.1. Taxonomy (GTDB): domain Bacteria; phylum Thermotogota; class Thermotogae; order Petrotogales; family Kosmotogaceae; genus Kosmotoga_B; species Kosmotoga_B arenicorallina. Next base: position 3,330 of record NZ_JFHK01000016.1, read on the forward strand.
TTCTTCTATGCTCAATGCTGGAAAAAGAAGGCTCAGATCATCACGGGAGGGCTTGCAATAATCAGCCTTGATCATAAGCTCTACGACAATTTTCCTCAGTTCATCTGGCTTTATATCCCCTTCAAGGCTTCTCATGTTAAGATCAAAAGAGCAAAAAATCCTTTCCCTTTTTGCAACATCAAAGGCCTTCAAAATCGCATCTCTAGATTTGCTGTAATTCAAGGAAAAAGCGCTCGTATGAAAGATGCTCGATGACTTTAATATGCTCTCGTGTTTGCTGCCAAAGTTCAATACGAGTTTTTCCCTATTCTTAATTCTGAAAACCGGGTTTCCATTCCCATCAAGGGTTACTTCAGCATATAGAGTTTTTTCAGATGGGTTGTGATATAGCGTCGAAAATCCTGAATCCATAAGGGTATTCATCAAAAAGTTTCCTTCATCATCCCGGGCAAGCGATGTTTGAAAAGCTACCTCAATCCCCATTAAATACAAATCCATCATGGTATTGAAGACCGAGCCGCCAGCCAGCCATCTTTCTTCGCCGTTCACTGTATATATCTTGTCAACAAGAATTTCTCCCATTCCAAATACAGAAGGCATTTGTTTCACCTCTTTTAATCAGTATTGATTACCTTCCAGGCAGCTTTTCTAAGCCGGTTCATTATTGCAAGGCCGATTCCCTTTTCTGGAAAAGCTTCGGATATCAACAAATCGAAGCCTTTGCCCGGCAACTCTCTCAGAGTGCTGAAAAGATTGGTCGCAACAATATACAGATCTTCGCGCGAACCCAGTACGATTTTCTCGAATCCCTTTCCATAAAGCATTTCAGTCTCTTTAGAGCAAAGTATAGCGGTTTTTCTATTGCTTTGCAAAGCGATTTCCTTTATTTTCTTGAAAGAATCAAAAGGATTGCCTTCAACGAGAATGAGTTCTACATCGGGGGAATAATGCCTGTATTTCATCCCGGGCGACAAAGCTGGGCCATCATATTTTGCACGAGCCCTGGCAGCTTCTGAAACCACGAGATCGGGGAGTAACTCTTTTAACCTCTCCGGGGATACAGGACCTGGTCTTAACAACCTGGGCTTCTTTCTTGTCATATCTATTATCGTCGATTCAAGCCCAAATAAAGTTTTGCCGCCCTGAATGATGCACTCAACCCTGCTGTCAAGGTCTTCAACTACGTGCCATTCCTCCGTCGGGCTTGGTTTTCCGGATAGATTAGCGCTTGGGGCGGCAATGGGAACACCCGAGCTTTCAATCAGCTTTATTGCTATGGGATGAGCAGGAAAGCGGAGGCCTACAGTTTGCATCATTGCGGTTACAATCGAGGGAACCACACTGCTTTTATGAAAAATGAGCGTTACAGGCCCCGGCCACAAGCGGTGCGCAATTTCAAAAGCGTCTATATTTTCCACCACAAGGCTTTGCGCCATTTCAAGTGATGAAACATGCACGATCAATGGATTATCCTCCGGCCTTCCCTTGGCAATGTAAATTTTTTTAACCGCATAAGGGTCCAGGGCGTTAGCCCCCAGCCCGTATACGGTTTCAGTTGGAAAAGCAACAAGCTTTCCGCTTTTTATGTATTCAGCAGCTTGCTTGATTTTGTCCATTTCTGGGGATTCCGGAGATATTTTCAGTTTCAGCGTTTTCATCTTATCACCTTTTCCATTGCCATTATCGCTGCTCCATAAGCCCCTACTATATCGGGTACATCGGGAATAAGGAAATTAATTCCCAGCTCTTCTTGAAGTGCTTTCACAATGCCGCTGTTTCTGGCGACTCCACCCGTGAAAACCACAGGAGGCTCCCCTTTCACTCTTTTGTACATTGCAGCGATACGCTTAGAAATTGACCTGAAAAGACCAGCAGATATATCGTCTATGGATTCGCCTTTACCAATAAGGGAAACCACTTCAGATTCAGCGAAGACTGTACACATTGAACTGATAGACAGATTTTTTCGGGCTTTCTCAGCGGCATCAGCCATGGCATCAAGGTCTTTTTCAAGAACGCGCGCCATCACTTCAAGAAAACGCCCTGTGCCTGCTGCGCATTTATCATTCATGCTGAAATCAACCACATTTCCCTTTTCATCTAAGCGTATTGCTTTGCTATCCTGTCCTCCAATATCAATGATGCACTTTGCTTCCGGGAAAAACCTTTTTGCCCCCCTGGCGTGACATGTGATTTCGGTTATGGTTTCATTGGCGAAATCTACGATGCTTCGCCCGTAGCCGGTGGCAACACAGTAAGCAATGTCATCATCCGAAAAGTTCATTTCCCTTTGAGCTTCCTTCAAAAGCTTACTGGCAGTAGCACTGCCATTTATACCTGTGGGGGCGATTTTCCACAGGAGTATTTCACCTTTATCGTTTGTTATAACGAGATTTGTCGTTGTAGAGCCGGAATCCACACCAATGAAATACCTGCCCGCAGTTTTTGAGACAGATACCCTGGATATCCCTTTTTTAATCCTTTCAACGAAAGCCCCTATCCTGGTGGATAATTGCCCTAATGAAGCCAGGGGATAATCTATTTCCAGCGATAACGATGGTAGCTCTTCCGGAAGGGGGTAATCGTCGAAAAAGTCGCAAAATTTTTGGTTTAGCCTTAGCACGCCATCGACTTTTAGAGACTGGAAAATTTTCCGCAATATCGAGGTGTCGCTGCCATCTATAAAGCGGCCACAGGGAATACGCCGCTGGATCAGACGTGTAGCTATCTCATCGATCGGGTCAGCTGTTGGGAATGACTCTCCGGTAAATCCTCTCATTCCAGCGCATGTCTCGTTGAAAACAATCTCCGCACCAATACTGCCTACCATTTTCAAAAACTCCTCATCTTTCATCAGCCCCCCTGCAACCGCAAGGCGCGGACCGTTTTTTGCAACTTTTTTATCCAAAGGTTGATACTTTTGCCCTGAATTTGCTAAATCAATAGCCTTTTGGATTTCGGTATATGCAATACCCTTGTTGTGCAGCGACCACAAATGTTTTTTCAGATCATTGAAACTCTTTATGCCTTCTTTCAATTCTCTTATTGTAATTGTTTTCCCCCTGACCAAGGATAACATATCAACTAAGCCTTCGAGTTGATTTCTATAAAAAATTCTGGACGCATCATCACGTTTCCAGGGGAGCCTTAACTGGAGAATTTGGGCTTTTGAATAGCTTTGTGCCAGATCGTTTATCCTCCGCATAGCATCACAGGAATCAACAGCTATGAAGAGGTCATCACTATTCATGTCTTTAACCGCCTCGAAAGTTGCCTTGCAATAACCGCACAGATTCCTGTGCACCAGAGGATCTTCCGAATAATCTGCCCTTTCTATCTTCATAAACGATAGCCCGCTGGCAAATAATATCTCCAGTGGGACATAGCTGCAGGCGTAATAAATCACTCTCCCACCCCCAGAATTTCAAGAAAAGCATTTACCCTTGTCTTCAACTGACCAGCGCTTTCGGAGTTGTGATCCACGCAATCTCCTGTCAACTCCAAAAAGGGGATGTTTTCCTTATTGAATACGCGTTTTAAATAACCCGCGCCTCCACTTGATTGACGGCATCCCCAGTGTGAAAAGTGAACAGCACCTGAGACACTCAGTTCCCGGGCGAGCTTTATCAAAAAATTCCCGCGTTCTTGAACGCTTCCAGCTTCTATATTGAACACCAGTTTTTCTGCAAGAGACTTTATGGGGTCTTCCGGTTTCACAGGATACAACCAATCCCACCACAGCTCATCTGTAACAACCCAGATTTTCCCTGAGGGTGAAAATATTTCAAAGAGTTCATTGTCATAATAAGGCGGGATATGAAGCCAGAGCAACTTTAATTCCGGGGAAGCCTTTGAGTTCCTGAGGTCTTCAATTAATTCCTGGGAAGCTGTCAAAAGTTCCCTGCTTCCAGCAAGGGTGTGCATTACATAGAGAGCGTTCATCTGTTCGTATAGATGCATGGGAATTGATTTTGAGCTAAGGAGTTCTCTGGCTTTGTTGAGGTTTTCTACTGTTTTTCTCTCCCATTCCAGGTGTTCTTCTAATTTATCGAAGGGGTATCTTTTTCCTGTAATTTCTTCTATTGCTCGTATCAGCTCGTAAAGCTGTTTTTCCACATAAGGCACGTACTCTTTTTTTCTTCCCCTTGGCACATCTATCAGAAAAAAGGGTGTGCCAAAAGATTTGGCTATCTTATGAAAGCTTCCCGCATTTCCATCGCACAAAATGGTTGTTGTAACTACAATATCCGGTTTCGGGAATACCTTCCACAAAGCGGTGCCTATGGAAGTTCTATGAAAAGTGCACAAACTGCTTGAAATGCCATTGCTGGAAGCAAGGTTCAAAGGGAGGTCTTCGAGATGCATCGATGACATCGTTCCGCTTATTCCCTCCGCAGATACGGGATTAATTCCAGCAGCAATGAGCAGTTCAGAAGGTGCAAGAAGGTTAACCCAGGCTACGTTAAAACCACTTAAAGCCCTGAAAACTTCCAGAACTGCAAGGTAATTTATTGAATTTATGAAGTCAGGTCTTTTTCTATCGGGGAATTTCTTTCTCCTGAGGGTTTCCAGCCCCATACCGGCTTTAAGTATTCTCCTGAACCTTTCGGGATTGCCCTTGAACCTCCTGAGAATATTACCAAAGGCTATACTTTTTTTTGACATTCAATACCCCCTATTTGGCTACTGCGCTCAAACAAAATTATCACATTTATGGTTTAATTTGTGAAGCAGCAAGGAAGAAATGAAGCGATGAAGTTATTTTCTCACGAGGAAAAAAGCCTTCCCGGCTTTGACGCTGTACTTCATCAGATGAAATTCGCTAAGCCGTATAAGGTTTTTCACCGAATTGAGGGTTGGTATGAATCTGTACTTCTCATTTATTATTCTTTCCCCTTCTAAAACGGGATATTTCTTTGAAAGCTCTTTTAGAGCGGCAGTTGACGCAGAATGACTGTCTTCAATTTCAAGTGCAATAAGACCTTTTCCGCCAATCCTTAAAGCCAGATGTGCTTTATGGAGGATTTCCAGATTCGTATCTGGGGGAAGGTAATTGGGTACATATAAAAGCAAGAAACCGCCAAAAATACCTATAAAAGATATTTCGTTAAAAGGCATATGCAAGACTTTTATACCTCTATCAGAAAGCTTTATTGATTTACATTTGTTTCCTGAAATCCCTATGACTTTAATGCCGCATTCGCGCAAATATTTCCAGAAGGAACAACCTGAGCAATCAAAATCGAGTATCATAGCGTTGTCATCAAGAGCGGCTGCGAAGTGAATTAAGTAGTCTTTCAAGGTTTCATCGTAAAATAGCTTCGAATATGCTTTTGCCATGGGGCCGGGTGGATCTTCAAGGTATTGTTTTCTCCAGCTAGAATTCATGTGATCACCTCAATCCATTTTATTATTCTGAATTGATAGTTACAATGAATGGGAAGAGTCTGAAGAGAAATCATTTTGAATTGTTTCATAATAAATGCTAAAATAAGATTTCAAGAAGGAGGGGAGGTCATATGAAGAAGTTGCTAACTATTTTAGTGTTGTTTTTTGCTCTTACTGCTTTTGCCTGGTCGGGGCACGATGCCCTTACCTATTACATCGTTTCTTCCATGCCTGATATAGCTGACATTAGAGTTCCTATTACACCTTACACATATGAAAATATCGATAACCGCATTTATAATATGGAAAAGGCAAATTTCAGCGATTACCTTGGTCAGAGATACAATCCCTGGGAAGATGACGATGTCTTCATTTCAGTATTTCCGAATCCATTACCAGTAGATAATATTGCTCCTCTGTGGCAAATATTTTCTGTGTATTCTTATGAACCTGACCTTGGCATGGACCAGGATCTCGAATTGAATTCCAGTCAAAAGCTAACTGGCGGAAGCCAGGGTTGGCGGCACATGGAATATCGATTGCTCTTCATGAGATTTGGCGAAGTTTCAAAGAGCGTCGAGTATTTTTCGGACCTTTCAACAGAAGTGTGGGATATGAACGACCCTTATTGGGCTTACAGATTTATGGCGCGGGCAATTCACTATCTTGAAGATATAGGGATGCCCTATCATACATTCCCCGCTCCTACCTGCGAACTCTTCAAGCTGATTTTCAATTTCGATAAGTGGTACGTTGTCTTTGCGAATTATCATTACGCTTACGACTTTTATGGCGGGTACAGGCTCTGGACAGGTTATGAACCCCTTGTTAAAGCCATAAAAGAAGCAGAACCTGTTAAGATCAAAAATCCGCGTAAAGATGCACTGAAGCTCAGAAGATATGCCCGTGGTAAACTGTCCAGAGTATACTATGAAATGAAAGAACTCATGGGAGACGATCTCGAAAGTGGAAACACAGACCTTGCCACAAAGGAATACTTTGACGAGCTGGTAGCCACAAAAGACACCTCAAAACTCGATGAGCTAACCATTGAATTGCTTTCGAAGGTAGCTTCATATGTAAAGGGCTACATACTGTACATGAGGGAAATTCAAGGGTGGTAGAAATAAGTTTCTTAGAGCCGCCTTATGGCGGCCCTATTTTTTCTTCCTTTTTTCTTCGGAGGCAGAGAGAGAAATCTTGTAAAAATGCTCAAGTTTATCACAAACGACTCTATTAAAGGTCGCCACAGGATAGTGTCCGGTTTTGTCCACAACACCCGCTTTCTTGCCTGAAAGCAGTTCCAGAGCTTCATCCACACTTTCAACAGCCCAGATATGGAACAGCCCTTTTTTGACTGCTGCCGTTACCTCGTCGGATAGTACCAGGTTATCCAGATTGCTCTGTGGAATAATTACCCCCTGTTCCCCGTTGAGTCCCTTTATTTCGCACAAACGGAAAAAACCTTCTATTTTTTGCGGGATACCGCCAACAGGTTGCACACGACCGCTCTGATTAATTGAGCCGGTTACCGCAATGCTTTGTTTCAAGGGGATTCCAGAAATCGCTGATAAAAGAGCCGCTACCTCGGCAACTGAAGCGCTATCACCCTCAACCATACTGTAAACCTGCTCAAAGGACACAAAAGCATTAAGGCTGAGGGGATGATGCTGGGCATATCTTGCGTGAAGATAACCCTGAACGATCAGCGATGCTTTTGTATGGATTTTGCCACTGAGACCTGCTTCACGTTGAATGTCCACAATCCCCTCATTGCCCGGGCTTACTTTAGCGGTTATTTTTACGGGAATTCCAAAGCTCAAATCTTCGGTTTCGATTACGGTCAACCCATTAACCTCACCAACAGCTTTTCCGCTCGTTTCAACATACAGAATAGAGTTCCTGAACTCTTCCTCGATTTTGTCTTTATACAAGGAAACACGCTTTCTCATGCCATTCCACGCTTCTTCTATGTGCTTTCCACTTACGATGGGTGCTCCTTTGATTTTTGCAAGTTCAGAACTCTCTTCAAGCAGCTGCTTCAACGTGCCAAATCTTATTGAGAGCTTTTTTCTATTTCCTGATAACAAAATAGCCTTTTTTATTATCTCTTTAAGAGCGGTTCGATCAAAGTCCAGCAGCGTGCTCTCAGAAGCTATTGAATGGACAAAGCGGCAGAATTTCTTTGCTGATTCTGAATTAAAGTCCATTTCCCAGTCGAACTCCGCTTTTATCTTGAAAAGTTTCTTAAAGTCCGGGTCATAAGCGGTGAGAAGCTGGTAAATCCAGGGTTCGCCAATGAGTATCACCTTAAAATCAATTGGTATAGGCTCGGGTTTCAATGAAACGGTAGAAACCAATCCAAGACGATGTTCCAGGTTTTCTATTCTCAAATTTCCGTCAAAAAGAACCCGCTTTAGCGTGTTCCATACATATGGTTCGCTCAGAACGTTCTTTGCATCGAGAATAAGATAACCTCCATTTGCACGATGTACAGCACCAGCCCGGATCATGGTGTGATCCGTGTCAAGCATACCCATTTTGGCCACATATTCAATCCTTCCGAAGAGGTTAGAATAGGTGGCGTTCATTTCCTCGACTATTGGTCTGCCGGTGCTCTTTGAATTGTCAACAAAGAGGTTCACCGCATAGCGCTTTTTGAAGAAAATCATCGCATCGGAGTTTTCGTTGAAAAAATAAGCAAGATTATCCAGAATATCCTTTTTGAGCCTTTCGAGAAAATCTACAACTTCTTTGTTCGTCCTGTATTTTTTCTTTAGCTCTGAAAGATGGCCCTCTATGGCAAAAGTGGCTACCTGCCTGTTCAGTTCTTTCAGCTTGTCGCCATAATCCCTTTCCAGTTTTCGCAATTCGAGAATATATGAATTAACCAGCTCTCTCACTTTCTCGCCGTGTTTCTCAATTTCTCTGCGGTATTCTTCAGGTAGAGCGTCATATACTTCCTGTGTAAGGGGTTTTTCATTCCACAGAGGGATTGTTGCTACACCTGCTTGATTTATCTGAACGAGGTACTGCTCTTCACGAGCCCTGTCGACAAGCTCTTTCAACAGGCTGTTTTTGCGTTCGTTATTTTCCGTCTGGAGGGCATTCACCTTTTTCTGGTAATCATCACTCTGAAAGGCCTCTTTTACAGAAGTAACCATTATTTCGACAAAATTTTCGAGATCCTTTTTCAGCTTTCCACCCAGGCCGGCCGGGGTGGAAATCACATTGGGGGAACGGGGATCGTTGAAATTATATACATACAGCCAATCCTTTGAAGTACTGCCATCCTTTATTTTGCCAGCCAGAAATTTTCTCACAAAGGTTCTGCGCCCGGTATTGGTCAATCCAGAGACAAAAATGTTAAAGCCCAATTTGTTCATTCTGATACCTATTTCAAGAGCTTCAAGCGCCCTTTCCTGACCAATAAACTCCTCTAATTCTGGTAAACTGCTGGCTCTGTCGATTGAACGAGGCAAGTTGATGTTCAGTTTGAGCTCTTGCCAGGATATTTTTTTCATAAAATCACCCCGTTTAAATGATAGCGCAATAGAAGGTCATTACAAAGTCATCGGAAGAATAATGCTAAAAACATTGTTTCCATCCTGGTGGTCGTAACGAATCAATCCATTATGAAGCCGGACAATCTTTGAACTTATATATAAACCGAGGCCTATTCCAGGGTTTTGTTTATCTGCAGTTGCAAATTTACTGAAGATTTGGCCTCTCAGTTCTTCTGGTATGGGCTTCCCGGGGTTGAAAACGAGTACTTCTATATTGCTTCCTGAACACTTGAGCTCTATCTTAACGGTTTTGCTGGTGGTGTTTTTGCACGCGTTATCAATGAGGCAAGAAATTGCGGATTCGAGCAACATTTCATTTCCTGAAAGGGTTACCATAGGCTCAAAATCAAGTTGAAAGTCCAGCTCCTTGTAGATAGTCATGTATTTCTCAGCAACCTTAGCTACCAGATCAGAGAGGTCGATCTTTTCCAGGGTGTGTTTTCCCCTTTCAAGCTTGGAAATATAAAGCAATGCGTTTGACAGTTCTATTACCCTGTTCAATTCTTCTATGCTATCGGCTATGCTTTTCTTGAAATCAGAAGGCTCCTTTGCTTTGAGTAAAGCCACTTCGAGAGAGGATTTCGCTACAGCCAGAGGAGTTCTCAATTCGTGCGCTATATTGAGTGAAATTGTTTCTATTTCACTGATAAGCTCTTCAATTTTGTCGAGAGATATGTTAACCGCTTTTTCCAGCTCTGATATTTCTATACCAGTTTTTTTAACATCAATTCTTTTGTCCAGAATTCCCTTTTTGCTTATTTCCTGCAATGTTTTACCTATTTTGCCAACAGGATCGAGAAGCTTTCCGGTAATCCTTTCCCCGAAGAACCAGATGAGAAAAATAACTGCACCTGTCCCTGTGTATAGAAATGTGAAAAAGAATTTAAAAAATCTAGATTCTGAGGAGACATTTTGTGCGATGATAAATGTGACAGTATCGCTCTCTATTTTGGAACTGCTTATGTATACCCTGTATTCCCCTGTATCTTCAAAACCTTCTGGTTTCTTCTGGAGTTCTGAGAAAGCACCAGGTGATAAATGAAAACTGCTCACCAGCTTTCCGTTTTTATAAATCTCAAAAGCCATTTTATCACTGCCAGGCAAGCTAAAAAAGGCATTTGCGGGAATTCTCTGAGTATAGATTCTGTACAAATCATTGTAAAAGGCGATTATTCCTGCGTCTATCTCGCTTTTTTTCCAGCGGTACACATAAAATACCAGAAGGAAAATGAGTGCAAGAATGAGGGGAACATAGGTTGCCAGATACAGCAGGTTGATTTTTCTTTTAACGCTCAGCATAATCTTCACCATCAAGCCTTTTAAGGCGATACCCTATTCTCGCCACGGTTTCTATAAACACATCATAACCGAAGGGCTTCAGCTTATTTCGCAAATAGAGGATATAAACATCAACGATATTGCTTTTTGGCTCATAATGGCTTTCCCAAACTTTATTTATTATCTGCTCGCGGCTAAAGACAACGCCAGGAAAGCGCACAAAGAGCTCCATTATTCCGAACTCCCTGGCACTTAGTTTTATAGGTTTATCCTCAATGTGTACTTCCCGCTTTTTAAGATCCATTACCAGGCCTTTATAAGTCAAAACTTCCCTTTTCAAAGGCTGCTGTCTCCGTATAAGGGCTTCAACGCGAGCAAGCAATTCTCTGAAATCAAAGGGCTTGGGAAGATAATCATCCGCTCCAACAGAAAAACCTTTCAGCTTGTTTTCGATATCACCCAATGCTGTCAGCATCAATATAGGAGTTGCTTTCTCCTGTCTCAGGGCGGCACAGAATTCAAAACCCGATAGATCTGGAAGGAGAATATCGAGTATTATAGCATCATAGTCAACAACCTGTGCGAGTTCAAGCCCATCTTCCCCGGTGAAGGCAAGATCTACGAAGTAATTATGGGTTTCAAATCCCGCTTTAATGTTCTCTGCTAATTTCCTGTTGTCTTCTACGACAAGGAGCTTCATTTCTTATTGCCCTCTTTGTTATTTTTAGGTGGTTTATCCGGCTTCCCCGGTGAAGGGGGTTCGGGCTTCTCTGGATGTTCTTTCTTTTCTTTGGTAGCGAGTCTCTCCCTAACCTCTTTTAGTTTTGTCGCGCGGTTTTCCTTTTTAAGAATTGCTGGTGTTACCGGATCAACGCTTACTATTGAATCCCCCACAAATATTTGCCATCTAAGCTGGTTGTTGACCTCTTCGAGAAATATCGCCTGGAGTTCCTCCGTTTCCGTAAGGAAAACAAGTGCGAGGGCATCTGTGATAGAAACCTTTGGCTTCCCGGAAAAGGCTTCTGTTAGAGTTTCAGAAGCAACAAGAGTAAGTGTTGAACCATCGAGGGTTATGGAAGCGTCTTCTGTTATCACGTGCCAGTTTCTTTCGCCATCTGAATATATAGCGTAAATGTATTTTGCGTTTTTTTCGCTTAGCGTTAGAATCACGTCGAGTATACTTGTTTCGGGCACTATTCCCGGTTGAACTGATTCTATTATTTCATATGTTTTTTCAATATCAAGGCCTACATTTGCTAACAGGACGCATGACGAAAATAATGCCATCGCCAAAAATATGTACTTCATAAAATCACCCCAGAAGAGGGGGGAATCCCCCCTCGACATCGATATCACTCAAGATCGATGGTAATATAATCTGCCGGGACGGTTACCGCCAATGTAGCCACAGGCGTAAGATCATCTATATCGAAATCAGTACCGTCATCTGTGTAGTAATCATCATAAAGCTTCAATATATAATCTCCTGCTTCCACTTTCGGGAACCTGAATTCCCCATTTTCCCATTTTGGGTTTTCACGGTGCGTGAATGTCGTCAATACGTCTTCATCATCGTAATCATCGCTTTCGGGGAACAGCGCAACAAGCATGGGTGTTGCGTGAGGCGTGACTTCTCCTTCAACATCATAAAGTTCTCCATGACGCATATTTATAACAGGTGTCATGTGCAAATTCCCCACATTGTCAGGATCCCACTGCCCCTGAACTTTGAGGGATTTGGAAAGGTCAAAGTCGAGAATCAGTGTAGCCTCTTCTGAAAAGTCAAGTGGCTCCTTAAAATTGTACTTGAAAGTGCCAGAGCTTACCTTAACAGGGTATTCTTTCCCTCTAACTGTTGCTGTGGCATCTCCAACATCAAAGCGCAACTGGTCATATACTCCTGTTCCATCAACAGTTGCAAGCATTATCTCGGTTCCGACAAGATCGAGAATGTTTACAACAGTGCTTTCATCCGTAACAACAACCGATGCCTCATCAGATATTAGTATCACCGCATCAATCTGAACATCGAGACGTTCCAGATCATCTATGTTTGCTACCGCGTCAGTGAGGAACACACTAATGCTTCCACTTCTGTTGAAGGGAAAAAGGAAACAGCCTGAAAAGACAAAAGCCACCAAAATAACGAGCAGCCACAAAAGATTTTTTTTCATAAACTCACCTCCCTAACGCAACACTAACAGGGAGGGATTAAAATGAAATTAGAGTCACTATTTTGCTATGAGGTTTATTATGACATTTTCTATATCAGGCATCCCCGCTGTGCTTACTGTCTTTATGTTTTCGAGGGTTTCCTCGATGGAGGCCCCGACCAATCCCTGGTTGTTCTTTACTCCCCTGCCTTCAAGGGCGAGGAGGGCGGAGCTGAATGCCAGGCTTCCGCTGAAACCCACTTTGAAAGCGCAGCTTTCCTTTGCGCCATCACACAACATGCCAGTAGCACCCGCAAGTACTGTCTGAGCTGCATTGATAATCTGTTCTTTTGAACCTCCCAGAAGGTAGGTAATTCCAGCTGCCGCTGCAGGAGCAGCTGCATTAGCCGCACCGCAAGTTGGGGTTAACCGCCCAAGCTTTGCCTTGATGAAGCCAACGAATAAGTGGGATAGAATAAGAGCCTTTGAAACCTTTTCACGACTTGCTCTTATCTTCTCTCCAACAAGTCCCACAGGAATTGCAGTGGCGATCCCCTGATTTCCACTGCCGCCTGTGCTCATGATGGGCTTTTTTACCCCGGACATACGGGCACCTGAAGCTTCAATGCAGTAACGCCTGATCTTAGATTCGATGGAGTTCTCGGCTCCCAGGCATTTATAGTCTCTTCTATTCATTGCAAATTCTGCCATTTCCTTGTTTATTTCATAGCTTTTGTAAGCCTTTTTTAATTCAACGGGTGATGCGGTTTCAGTTAGCTTAAAAATCTCGTTGATACTTTCAGGGGCTTTGATAGCAGGCTCTATGAAAACATCCTTTTTGAAAATAACTTTGCCGTCAAATCCTATCTCTGTTATCATATCGTGGTATCCTTCTATTATGCAATACCCCTTGTGCGAACTGTTTTTGGCATGCGCTTCAAGATAAACCCCTTCTTTATCGGTGATACAGGTAACTTTTACCTTACCATTTCTTATGAGTTCTTTCGCTCTTTCTGAATATGCCGGTGAGCAGTCCTTCAAAGCCTCAAGCCCGTATTTTGATTTACCGCAGAGAAGCGAAAGGGCTGCCGCCAGTTGGTTTCCTCTTTCTCCATCAAGCCCGGGAATGCCCACATACATTCCGTTCTTGAACACATTTGTGCTGACCTTGACTTCCACTTCGAGATCAGTCACTTCATCGAAAAGCTCTTTGACCTTTGCCACAGCAAGGGCTACTGCCGCTGGTTCAGTGCAACCAAGAGCTGGGACGACTTCTTGATCGAGAAATTTTTGTAAATAAGACATATATTCCTCCTTGTATCAAAAGCAAATATCAAGATTTGCTTTCTATCTTTAATGGGCTTACGCGTTCATCGAGAGAGGCTTCCTGGAAATATATTACCACCTCGTCAAAGCCCATACCGAGTAACAGGCCCCGGAAGAAATTCTGAGCGCTGTCTTTTGCCACATCAATAAGCCCGGTTTTTGTTGATTCTTCTATGACTTTTTTCCTTATATCATCGGCGTTGTCTTTGAGAAAGCTCAACATATCTTTCTTTCCAAAAAGGCGCACAAGCATCCCGCTTTCATTTATAACTTTCAATTCTGAAAACTGTTCCAGCAGGACTGTGATTTCCAGATAAGGCAAGGGAAGCTTGAGTTTGATGCGCCTGATACCGTTGGTTTCGTTCACTTCAAGGTTCTCATCAGAAAGCTCCGAGAGGTTCATAATTCCGCGAACAGTAACCGGGATTATCATTGTGTATTTCCCCGCTAAACCTGGGAGTATGCTCCTCTTTTCTGTTTCGTAAATTTGAGTTATCGTCAGCTTGGCTGTGCTGAGTTCTGGTATACGTTCTATCCTGCTGATTATGGAAGCGCTTCGAATCACTACTTTGCGAGTTACCCGGTAAAGCAAGAAAAGAAGAAATACCAAAGCTGCTCCCAACGCTACAATTGCTATTTCCATAATGTTCCCACCACCTTAAATAACCTCTTGAGAAAATGCTAAAGCCCGTGAACCCCGGCTTTATGATTATTGATCTAACTTGTCCACGAGACCATCAATAAGCTTATCATCAGCGATAAAGGGCAGGGTAATATGGTCTTCGCCGAAGTTCTTTTTGTTGTATTCAATAGCGGTTTCTATTGAGTGTTCATTTCTTGCCCAGGCACGTCTGGAAACACCGCTCATGACATCCCAGGCTATTGCGGTTTTTATTACCTCGTCCACACGCCGGCTGCCATCAAGCACGAGCCCAAAGCCACCATTTATAGCTTTTCCAATGCCCACGCCACCGCCGTTATGGAGGGCAACAAGGGTCATGCCCCGTGCGGCATTCCCGGCAAAGCAATGGGTTGCCATATCAGCCATGATATTGCTTCCGTCTTTGATGTTTGATGTTTCCCTATATGGTGAATCTGTTCCGCCTGTATCATGATGGTCCCTGCCTATCATTACAGGGCCGATTTCTCCTCTTCTTACCATTTCGTTGAATTTCAGGGCTATGCGCATCCTGCCTTCAGCATCCGAATAGAGTATTCTCGCCTGAGTGCCAACGACAAGATTGTTCTTTTCGGCATCTCTGATCCAGATGTAATTATCCCTATCCTGACCGCGCCTTTTGGGGTCGATGCAGTGCATCGCGGCTTTATCGGTTTTAATGAGATCTTCATGCCTTCCACTAAGGCAAACCCACCTGAAGGGACCATAACCGTAATCGAAGAGCATAGGTCCCATAATATCCTCAACATATGATGGGAAGATAAAGCCTTCGCTTGTATCCACGCCATTTTTTGCAATTTCCCTTGCACCGGCGTCAAAAACCGCCTTCATGAAGCTGTTTCCATAATCAAAGAAATACGTGCCGCGATCCACAAGCGTTTTAACGAGTTCGAAGTGCTTTCTCAATGATCTGTCAACCAATTCTCTGAACTTTTCCTTGTCCTTGCTCAGAAGTTCTGTGCGCTCTTCAAAGGTAACACCCTGGGGACAATAACCGCCATCATACGGAGCGTGGCAGGAAGTCTGATCTGAGAGAAGATCTATGTGGATCTTATGATCAACTGCATATTGCAAAAGATCCACTACGTTCCCGTAATAGCCTATGGAAATGCTCTTGCCGTTTTTAAGATGCTCCTGTGCAAGCCTGAAAGCCTCTTCAAGGTTATCGGTAGATGTATCGAGCCATCCTTGATCCAGCCTTGTCCTTATTCTTGAGTAATCCACTTCAGCGATTATACCAACGCCATTTGCGATTGTTATTGCCTTAGCCTGAGCACCGCTCATACCGCCGAGACCAGAAGAGACAAAGAGGAAACCTTTCAAGTCACCGTGTTCCGGAACGCCAAGTTTCAGGCGTCCGGCGTTCAATATGGTATTGAATGTTCCGTGCACAATCCCCTGAGGACCAATATACATCCATCCGCCCGCAGTCATTTGCCCGTAATTTGCCACTCCCAGAGCCTGAGCCTTAATCCAATTTTCCTGATTGTCAAACATTCCAACCATCAAGGCGTTGGTGATGATGACGCGGGGAGCGTGGCGCGAGGATTTGAAAAGCCCCAGAGGGTGTCCTGACATCATCACGAGGGTTTGCTCTTCGGTCATTATCTCAAGATATTTCTTTGTTAGCTGATACTGCATCCAGTTCTGGAAAACCTGCCCTGTTTCTCCATATGTAACCAGCTCATATGGGTATAAAGCAACGTCAAAATCAAGATTGTTATCAATCATGACCTGTAAGGCTCTTCCTTCAAGGGTTTTTCCTTTGTATTCGTCGATGGGCTTTCCCTTTATAGCTCCCTTTGGCCTGAAACGATAACCATAAATCCTTCCTCTGGTGAGTAGTTCATTCAGGAATTCAGGTGCGAGCTTTTCATGAAGTTCTTCCGGAACATACCTCAGAGCATTTTTTAAGGCAAGCTTTATCTCCCGTTTGCTAAGTGTAAGTTCGCGTTTAGGCGCTCTTCTGATACCCGGAAGGAATTCAGGATCAGGTGGAAGTACCGGGTCGAGCTTAACAGTTAATGCCTGTGAGATTTCCATATTGTTTAACATGAGCAACTCCCCCATTTCATCATATTCATGAGTATCTACTAATAAGAATTTTATCACTTAAATCAATAAGTATAAAAAATACACTGTGCTGAAAAGCAAAGAGCATGTGCAATTACATGGATTTAGCTCCTTTTTGCAGGATTTAAGGAAAACTTAACCTCTTTCCTTTGGAATTATGTCGAATATATGATAATATTGTTTTAGTCATAAGCATTAAACATATGAGGAGGTGCAATTATGAAATCCAAAATTTTGTTTACAACATTGTTAGTGGCTTTTCTGTTTATTGGCCAGATGGCATTTTCTGCAACAACCAGTGATGTTAATAATGTTGTCGAAAGAGCCAACAGTGTTATAGAATCTCTTGTTAATAGCGCTATTTATGCAGTATCAAGGTTAGACGAAAACTCTGAAAACTATGATGAAGTTGTTCAAGCCATTGGTGAGGCTCTGGTAAGGGCAACATCCAGAATTTCCGAAGCGGTAATTAAGTACGCAGAAAAGCAAGGTGTTACAGTTGTTTGCTATGACGTTGAAGTTGTACTTGGAGATCAAACATTTATAATTGACCCCCTTAGAGTAATTGATGATTGACTAATTTGAAAATTGTAAAACCCCGCGACAGCGGGGTTTTGTTTTATAATCGTTTCATTCTTTAGAAAACAAAAAAAGAAATCATGGTATTATGTTAAACAGAATAAGTGTTTCGCCCGGAGGAAAAAATGAGAGATTTCATCGCAAAGAATCTTAATCAGCACATTGAGGAAGTCGTTCTAAAAAGCTCATCCCTTGCGTTACTTGCCCATGGTGATGGTATAGAAGTTTTGAGACAGGTAATTAAGGAGGATGTAATAAGTTTTATTGAACCTTACAATGATGGTCAGCTCCTGGAGTTTTTCTTTGTGGTTGAAGGAAAATTGCTGTGCAAAAGAAATGATGAAGAAATTATTCTCGAAACAGGTGACTATTTTTACGCACACAACTTAAAAGAAACAGTTGAGCTGAAAACCCTTAACGACAGTGTACTTCTTTACATAACCTCAAAACCCATGTTTTCTTCATTAAGCAAAGAAGCAAGAAAATTAAAGGAAATAGCCATGCAAGTTGAAAAGAAAGACAGCTACACCCATGGGCATGGCAAAAGGGTAAGAGACCTTTCTTATGCCGTCGGTAAGCTGTTAAGACTTTCTGAGGAGCAAATGGAAAATCTGCTTATGGCAGCCCTTTTTCATGATATCGGGAAGATTGATGTGCCGGAGGAAATACTGAAAAAGCCGGGAAAGCTAACCGCAGAAGAATTTGAGTACATAAAACGCCATCCGGAAAAAGGCGCACGAATGGTTAAAGGGACATTCCTTGAGAATATCGCCGAAACAATATTACAGCATCACGAAAGAATAGATGGTTCCGGTTACCCAAATGCTTTGAAAGGCGACGAGATATGTATTGAAGCCCGGATAATAGGAATCGTTGATAGTTTCGATGCCATGACTTCAAAACGCCCTTACAGAGATGCAATGGAATGGAGCGAAGCGCTCGAAGAAATCAAATCCCTTGCAGGTAAAAAGTACGACGCCATACTGGTACAGGCTTTTGAAGAATGCATAAAGATTGGCCTTATATCTGAAGAGAAATTCAAAGAATAACCTTCACCCTTCCCCTTCAATGAGTTTTTTCTGCATATCTCAATAGGGTATAATTAAAAAGCCTTCATATTTATTGTCCGGAGGTTTCTGAACATGATAAAACTCGTAACAGACAGTTCCTGTGACCTTCCTGAGAAGCTGGTAAAAGAGTATGATATCAGAGTCATTCCCCTGAGTGTCGAAATTGACGGCAAGAGGTATACCGAGGGTAAAGATATAACCCCGGAGGAGTACTGGCATAGGATGCAAACCGCCAAGGCCCTTCCCAAAACGTCGCAGCCCCCTCCCGCTATGTTTGCCGATGCTTTCAAAGAAATCATCGATGAAGGTAATGAACCCCTGTGCATTACCATATCTTCAAAGCTGAGCGGAACATTTCAGTCAGCGCTGGTAGGAAACGACATGAGTGGCAATAAAGCCGTTGTGTTTGATTCCCTCGCCGGTTCTCTTTCTCACGGGATTCAAGTGCTCATGGCTGCCAGGCTTGCACAATCAGGGAAAAAGATGCATGAAATTTTGAAAGCTCTTGAGAAGTACAGGGAATCAGTGAAGATAATAATCCCCCTTGATACGCTGGAAAACATCGTAAAAGGTGGTAGATTAAGCAGAGTTCAGGGAACAGTTGCGAAGCTATTGAACATAAAAGTGATTCTCCAGGGTGTCAAAGGTGAAGTTAAAATGCTCAAAAAAGTTCGAGGAACCAAAAGATTCAGAGAGGCAATACTTGAGATAATAAACAATTTAACCCCTGAACCTGGAAGGATATTTGGAATCACGCATGTGGACAACTTAAAAGATGCGCTCTTTTTTAAAGAAGCAATTGAGAAACGCTTCAAATCAGAGGTTATCGTTAACGCAATGGGACCCATCATGGCAACCTATGCCGGTCTGAAGGGGATGATACTTGCGCTTTAGGGGTGGTGGCATGAAAAGCGCCTTTAGAACCTGGGAAATATCAGGGATTTTCTTTATTTTTCTGCTTGGATCGCTCTTTCATTTCACCTTTGAATGGTTTGGTGAAAACTCTATTGCAGGGGCATTTTTCCCGGTAAACGAGAGTGTTTGGGAGCATCTGAAATTGGTATATTATCCCGGATTGCTGTTGCTGATTATGGAATTTTTATTCTTACCTGACATAAGGACAAAAGGTTTTTTTCTGGGGAAGTCCCTTGCGCTTTATGCAATGTGTGCAGTTATATTAGGCGGGTTTTACTTCTATACGCTGTTCTTTGAAGACAGTTTGGTTGCTGATATCTCTTTGAATTTTGCAGCAGTGGTAATCGGTCAGCTAATAAGTTATAACGTAACCGTGAAAGCCCGGGCCAGCAAGAGCATTAACTTTCTTTCTATAATTGCCATAATCGCTTTGGGCGCTTACTTTGTATACGCCACATATTTCCCGCCGCATATAGAGATGTTCAGAGATTCTCAAACGGGGAGTTACGGAATATAATCCCCTGAGGGGGGATAAATGATGGAATACAGAAAACTGGGGAAAACCGGTCTTGAACTCTCTCTTTTAGGGCTTGGCGGATTTCATCTTCTGGAAATAACTCTTGACAAAATAAGGAAATTGGTGAAAGCTTATCTTGATGCTGGTGGAAACTACTTCGAGACTGCCCATGCTTACGGCGATGGTGAATCAGAAAGAAAACTCTCGAGAGTACTTCCTTCTTCCGGGGTAATTGTCGCCACAAAAACCGGGAAAAGAACTGCCAGCGAGGCAAAGCGCGAAATTCTAAAAAGCCTGAAAAACCTTAACAGAAAGCACGTGGATATCATCTTCCTGCACGCTGTTACAGATGATAAAGATTGGGACAGGATAATCTCATCAGGTGGCGCGATCGAAGCTCTTGAATGGGCAAAGGTTGAGGGACTGGTAAGGTTTGTCGGTATAACGAGCCATGGTTATGGCGGTACGTTGTTACGTGCATTAAAAGAATACCCTTTTGATCTTTTTATGACACAATTTAACTACTACGACCGCTTTAACTTCCCTGAAATAGAAACAAAAGTGCTTCCCTTTGCCTTATCAAATAGCATCGGAGTGCTTGCTATGAAGCCTTTTGCGGACGGTTTCCTCTTTCGGAGTGTTGAAAGAGCTTTGAGATACGTAAGAACCTTGCCGGTTTCGTGCATAGTAAGCGGTATTAATTCAGCTGACCAGCTTAAGAAAGATCTGGAAATTCTTGAGCTGCCTGCTTATAACGAGCTGGAATTAGCAGAGCTCCAGAGAAATGCACCTGAACTCGGTAACTATGTATGCAGGCTTTGCCTTGAATGCCTTCCGTGCCCCGAGGGAATAAATATCCCCTCATTCTTCCTTGCTGAAGGGCGTTTTGACCGCCAGATGCTCAATGGAGAATATGAAGACGTTCAGGACTATGTATTGAGGGATAGGCTTGCCCACTGGTTCCAGAGCGAAGAACAGGCGAAGCTTGAATACAAAGCCCTCTATCCAGGTGTTGACACATGCACAGAATGTGGGATTTGCTCTCAGCGGTGTCCGTATAATATTGATATACCCAAAAAATTGAAAATAGTCAAATCCAAATTTGAGAGAGGGTATATCTGGTGAATTCGGGCGCCTTTTGTATAATGTGATTACATCTTCAAAGGACTGCTTCTTTTAGAAATTTTTTTATAATTTTGTGCTGCAAGGCTTGACATTGAAAATGTAAAAGTATATACTGTGTATATACGATATGCACAGTGGAGGTTTATATGATTGTTCTTTCACCTACCGACCCCGATCCTTATTACAAACAAATAGAAGACCAGATAAAAAAAGAGATAATTTCCGGAAGGCTTAAATCAGGAACTAAATTGCCTTCTGTCAGGGCTCTGGCAAAGGAGCTAAATGTAAGCGTAATTACCACGAAACGGGCTTATGCAGAGCTCGAAAAAGAAGGCTTGATTACAACGCGTCAGGGGCAGGGAACATACGTTGCTGAGGTTGATTTAAAGAACATAAAAGTTCAAAAAACAAAAGCGATAGAGCAGGAAATTGCCACTCTTATGAAAAGAGCAAGAGAGCTTTCAATCGAACCTGAAGAGATAATTCGCCTGATCGAAGAATGGGGAGGGAAAAGCAAATGAACAAAGTTGTCGAAGTGAAAGATTTGGTGAAAAAGTATCCCGGTTTCCAGCTTGGTCCGATAGATTTAGAAATCCCCGAGGGTAGTATCGTAGGCCTGATAGGTCCAAACGGTGCTGGAAAAACCACACTTATCAAATCTATGCTGAATTTAGTTCACCGCGATGCGGGCATGGTGAGAATAATGGGTATGGACCTCAGCAAAAACGAAAGGGAAATAAAAGATATTGTCGGATATGTGGGCGAGCATCAGTATTTCTATGAAGACAAAAGGGTTAGCTGGTTGGGGAATTTTGTATCGAGCTTTTACAGCAACTGGAATAACGATTTGTTCCGTGAACTTCTTGAAAAATACCAGATTGATCCAAAGAAAAGGGCAAGAGAATTATCCAAAGGGATGCGCGTGAAACTCTCTTTCGCAATTGCCATATCCCATAATCCAAAAGTCATGCTTCTTGACGAACCAACCTCTGGTCTGGATCCCATTGTAAGGAGGGAAATACTAGAAGAAATGCGAAATATCGCCGGAGATGAGAAAAGGAGCGTGTTGATATCATCTCATATTACAGACGACATTGACCGTATAGCTGATTATGTTATCTACCTTCTAGATGGAAAGGTTGCACTCTACTCTGAAAAGGACAGCCTTCTGGCCGAGTGGAAGAGGATTCACTATGTAGATGGTGAACTTCCGGACTCTTTGCAGAATTCGCTTTTTGATAAAACCGAAACAGCCTTTGGAAATTCTGGCATCACCTCAAAATACAGTGAGTTAAAGGCCCTGCTCGATCCATTACTTCAGGAAGGAAGGGTAAAAGTTGAAAATCTCGGGCTGGATGACATATTGATTTGCCTTGTGGGGAAGTGTAAAAAATGATACTGAAAATACTTTTGAAAGAACTGAATAAGGCAAAATTCTTTTTGCTTTTCTGGATTATAACGATATTTTCGGCAATGAGTTTAATAAACCTTGTGCTTTCCGGTTCGACCAGGGGAGCATTGACCTCTTTGGTTGGAGCAGCTTTTGTAGTTATGGGGATATTCATATCCATATCTCTGATTGAGAACTATGAGAGCCACCATAGGGGTTATGACATAATGCTCATAATGCCTGTGAAACTCCTGGATATAATAATGGCAAAATTCCTGGCATTATTGATAATCATGGGTACAAGTATATGCTCGGTATTGCCCTTTGTGCTGGCTTATGGAGTAGAGCCCCTTGCCACTCACGCTTTGATGATCTCTATCAATCTCGCTCTTGTAATTGGCGGGCTTTTCCATCTGGGCATTGCACGCCTTGGCTTTGAGAAATGCCTGAATATACTTCTTTTTGGTGCTGGAACTGCGGGTTTTGTCGTGTTGTTAATATTACAGATCATAGGAAGAAGCAAAGATCCCGGAACTATCGAAAACTTTGCGTTGCTCATTTCAAAGTGGCCAGTACTGCTTATTTCGATTTTGACATACTTTTTACTAATGCTTTTAACTGTCAAAGTAAAAGCCAGGTACCCGAACAGATAAAGGAGGCAAGGCAAATGCTAAAAATACTTAAAAAGGAGCTGACAAGCTTAGGCGTACTGCTTATATTCGTATCCGCTGCCCTTTTGACAGTAGCAGCAATGTATCTCGTTATAACAGGGAGAGACCTCGAACGTACCCCAATGGCTGTTATGGATTATCTGTTCATATTGGAAGGGATGGTAATTTTTGGCCTTCCCATGGGGAACGAAAAATACGACGAAAAAAATAAGGGGTATCATCTTTATGGAATGCTCCCTGTAAAGAAAGCCAAAATAGTGAAAGCTAAGTTCCTTGCATTCCTGATTCCGGGTATTGTTATGGCTTTTGCAATCTGGTTGGCTCACTTCATTGTTCTAAAAGGCATATATCCTGAAATAGTACTTGGAGCGGTGTGCGTTGCTTTTTCGTTTAGTGCGTTCATGATGGGCATTTTATATGTGTTCATATTCAAACTGGAATACAGCAAAATGCTTATTCCAACTATGCTCACGTACATGCTGGTTCTAAGCTTCCCCATATGGTCAACAATAATTTTGAGAAGGGTATTTGGGATTTCTGAAAATGGATTGATTGGTTTCTACACAAGCCCCGTTCCTTTTGCAGTAGTTCTTATTTCACTCATTTGCCTTTATTTCCTGTACAAAAAGGCAGTAAGGAAGTTTTTGCAAAGGGAATTTTAGCATATAAAGGGGGAAGAACGGATGGAAATAATTGACGTACAACGAACAACGCACAACATACAACGATTTTCTTGTTTCTCGAATCCCAAGTCTCGGATCTCGGACTCTCGGTTACCATTTCTCGATTTTCTCGAATCTCGAATCTCGGTTACTTTTTCTCGCCTTCTCGGTCACTTAGTCTCGGTTCTCATTTTTCGTTGTAGGTTGTCGGTTGTAGGTTGTGTGTAAACCTTTTTCAATACTTTCAAGGGGGTAAATATGATGGATTGTGACGTACAACGAACAACGCACAACGATTTCTTGTTTCTCGCCTTCTCGGCTCTCGGCTTCTCGAGTCTCAGTTTTCGTTGTAGGTTGTGGGTTGTGCGTGGATTGCGGTCTGACCCCCAATAATGAGACAAGGGTTAACGAAATCAAGCTTTAACGGATTGAATCATGGAAATGCTACGACATTTCTTAAAAGCTTGTGGTGTCATGTATTTCA
>NZ_JFHK01000017.1 GCF_001636545.1 Kosmotoga arenicorallina S304
AACATTGTCCTTGTAGATGGAGCCATTATGTGCAGCAGGATATTTGCAAAGGTTGTCAATTCTGCTTCGACTATAATCGGCAGGCTGAGAACCAATCTCAAGGTTGTGATTGACGGAAAAAGCTTCTTGCTTTCAAAGCTCAAGAAAAAAACTAAGGGAGTCACATCATTTATTGCGAGAGTTCCGAGCTACCAGGCAAAGGTAAAGATAATCATTGACAACAGTGCTGACGAAACGAGAATCATTCTTTGCAGCGACACGAGCATGACAGAGTATGAGATACTCAATCATTACAGCAAAAGAGAGACTGTGGAGGAATACTTCAAGCAGGCAAAAGGTCTATTGGGGCTGAAAACACAGGTTTACTCACAGCGTTCCACTGAAAAACACACGGAGCTTGTAGCTCTCTACTTCACAGCCATGATGATAGCGAGATACTATTTGAATGTCAAAGACCGGATGGGATTTAGAGAATTCATTGAACGGCAGGTGGAGCAATATCATCTGGAAAAAGCTTTATTTTCCCTATTTGCTTTATTTTTTTGTGATCCCGAATCGTTCTTTTGTTTTCTCTCTGGGTTTATTTAGCTAAGTGCATAGTTTGGGTAACTGCAGTGTGTGATCAAATAAATTAACATCTGAGCTATAGGAAATCGATCCATAAATACTAGTTAGCCATTCAAAATGCCACAACTACTCTAGTCGTATGCTAAAATCTGATTATGGTCAATAAGAGCAATAATTTTATGACAAATGGAAGTATCGCTCAATCAATTGCGGCAGGAACAATAGTAATTACGCTTCTCGCTTTACTTTCTAAATCTCTTGGTTTTATAAGGGAGATTATCATAGCCAATTTATTCGGCACCTCGTGGAGACTTGATGCAGTATTCATTGCTTTGACTCCTGTTACAACGACCATCGGCATTGCTACTGGGGGAATTATTGCCATTTTCTTTCCTATATACCACGGGCTCAAACTGAAGGATCCTGAGAGGGCAAAAATCTACGCCGGGAGTTTGTTGAAACTCTATTCCATCATTTTTCTCTCTCTTGGGGCTGTTTTCTTGATTTTTCCAGAAATTATAATTAAGTTATTTGCACCTGGCTTTTCGGACGAGGTTTTGGATTACGCAGCTCGAAAACTCATGTATCTCTCCGTTTTACCTTTGATTAACGGCTCGCAGGCGCTTTTAGGTGCTCTTTTAAGGGCAGAGAGATATTTCTTTCAATATGGTATTGCGCAGTTGATTTTTAACTTCGTCGCTATTCCGGTTATTTATTTTGGCGCACCGTATTTATCTGAGGCTTCATATGTACTCGCAATGATTTTGGGGAATTTTCTCGTTGTTCTGCTTTATTTAAGATATGCGAGAAAATTCGCTTCATTCAAGGGCGATTTTATTCTTCCTGAGACTGCTCAAACTTTTAAATACGCCTTTCCCTTTATGCTTTCGGCAAGCCTTTCAACAATAAATATAGTTGTAGATAAGATGTTCGTTTCAACGCTTCCTGCGGGCAGAGTATCGTCCTTGCAATACTCAACGACACTTTTGGGAATTATCTCAACCATAGTAACGATTTTCACCATGACAAGTTACACCGAGCTTTCAGAAAAAGTAGCTGCTATGGATATAAAAGGCGCTCAGGAAAGAATGCGCAAAACAGTTACCAGCTCTTTGAATATTGCTATACCACTTACGGCGTGGATTGTGGTGATGGCTGAGTATTTGATCAGGATCGTTTTTCAACGGGGGGCATTTTCAGCAGAATCTACGATGCTTGTTAGCGCCGCTCTTTTGGGTTATAGTGCGTTGCTCATATTAAGGCCAATATCCACAGTAAGTTCGAATTTTTTAACGTCCACCAAGAAGGTAAAATGGGTTTTTTATGTGGTTCCAATTTCAATTACCGCCAACGCTTTTTTTGATTGGGTTCTAATAAAGCCTTTTTCACACGCAGGAGTTGCAGCGAGTACTTCTCTCGTTCTGCTTATTAGCACCATCATCAGAATACACATCGTGAAGCACTATGGCGTAGTTTTCTTGCCAATAAGCAGAATCTTCAAGCAAATAGTTATAGTTTCAGCTGTTGCAGTTGCTGTCTTTTTTTCAAGGAATATCCTTGGTTCATTTACCTGGATTATTTTGGGCAACGCCGCATTTATTATTCTCTTTGTAGTAATGGCTTTTGATGAGCTGAAAACTTCTTATTCCAAAATAAAGGCTTTTTTCAGAAAAAAACTAAAATAACCTTATGATTTTGCTTAAATAAATGGAATCCTTTGGAACTATGGTAACTTTTGTTCCCGCTACTATTCCTTGTAGAACATATGAAGTGATTCGGTAATATTTTTCGCCAGCTTGTAACTCGTGATGAAGGTCAGCAGAGGTTGTTGTGGCATCTGGAAGAATTTCTTCTAAGAGTTCAGCATCTACATCAAGAGCATTATATACGGCATTTACCATTATTTCCCCACTGGGTTTTGTTACCAGATAAAGTTTGTAGTTGTCGCCAATATTCTTTCCATAGTAAGACAAATTCGAAACTTCTGAAAGATGATCGAGCCCTTCAAGATACAATTTACTTTCGACAGAATTTGCAATAATCTTAAGATTTTGAGAGATTTGCGTAGCTTTTGCCTTTCTGATGGCATTCATCGCAAAAATGGTTACTGAAGAAATGAGCGCAGCAAGTACTGTGAGAACAATCAGAAGTTCTACAAGAGAAAAACCTTTCTTCACCTCTATCCCTCCTAAAATGGTAATCAGGGAAATTATAGCAAAAATAAAAGCCTCCCCGAAGGGAGGCTTTTTGCATTATCAGATCAATATACTGTGAAATCAAAATTATAGTATGTCAAAGTTTCTCCATCTAAAGAAGAAGGCCAACTTGAACCTGTAACGGATGTTTCGGAGCCGATAAGAGCAGCAGAGTACGTAGCTTGTGCAACACCACTGAGAATACCTTGCACTATGGTAAGATTAACATCTTCCAAGGATACCACCGTTGCTTCCACTGTTCCACTGGATACATCATAGTATACTGCATATTTAGCTGAATCAATGTCTCTCCCCAGGTCTGTAAGAGTTAAGGCACTTCCTGATGAATTCTTTACGTAGTTATTAGACTCATCAATACCATTTACATAAGCGGCATTTTCTAAAGCACTCGCTAATGTTTTCAAATTTTGTGCAACTTGAGTGGCTTTTGCTTTTCTTATAGCATTAAGAGCCACTGGAGTAATTGTTGCGATAAGGGCTGCCATAACAGCCAAAACGATCAAAAGCTCAACTAATGAAAATCCTTCTTTTCTCCTCATAACTCCATACCTCCCTTTATTAATATCGAATCTGATTCTTTATATACAAACCTGTGCCAAATGCATTAGCCCCCATAGAAGGGGGCAGAGATATGGAGTCACAAAATCAATAAACGTTAAACTCAATGGTATAGAAAACAGTTCCTGTCAATTCTCCAGAAGTTGGCGTGTAACCCGGTTTTGTGCTAGTGGCTTCTTTGAGAACATTGCTAACTTGATCGACATTAACGTCGTCGCCCTTATAACAAATAGTAACAGTATAATTGCCACTACTTTCTGCATACGCTATACTGTATTTACTTGCATTTACATCTCTAGCCAGGACAGATACATCTGTTGTAACTTCACTAGTGCCATCAACATACAGCTTATTTTCAAAGGCGCTTGCAAGGGTTTTTAGATTTTGGGCGACCTGAGTAGCTTTTGCTTTTCTAATGGCATTCAATGCCACGGGCGTGATTGTTGCGATGAGTGCAGCCATTACTGCCAAAACTATTAGTAGTTCAACAAGTGAAAAACCCTTTTTTCTCATCCTAATCCCTCCTGATAAATGGTTGATCTATATATTGCATTGTCATGCCAATTAACAATAAAGTAAATTAATACTTTGAATATGATACTAAAAAAATAACAATGTAACACATAGAAATATTTATAAGCAAGATAAGTAACATAATCGTGATTCATAAATATTTACTAGATAGCTTGCATTGCGGAAATTAAGTTCCATTAAATTTGAATATCAGGAAATGCGTTTCCATTTTTGCGAAGTGCAAAAAAGCAAGAGATTCAAATTTGCTTGAAGTGAGTAAACAGAAGAAGCAATCAATCTTTTCTTTAGGAAATCCATTTTCAAAAAGCTAATCATGATCTTTAGTTAGAACGGGGGCAAAGGGAAAATCGACTTCAATTTCTTTAAAAACTTCGCCGGTTATTGTTGCAGGATTTCCCGCGAGGACATCTCCACCATTATAACCATAATAGCCAAAGAAGTCTCCGGTCGAAATTTCTCCATCATGGTCAAAGTCTTGCCAGACTTGAAGATAAAAGGGAACCGGGGGAACCTCAAGAGAATACTCTCCATTGCTATCTGCAATACAACTGGCAAGGGGCTTGTTAGAATATGGGTCAACAGCTTCGATGATAAATGGTTCAGAATCAATGTTATGCTCAGCATATTTAAGTGCAGCATCTATCTGAAGAAGGCCTGCCCCATAGTAGATATCATAACCAGGGGTCCCGAGATCAGAGGCAGAGGCTGTTAAAGCTTCTCTGAGCTCTTCAGTTCCTGTAAATCCAGCACTTATTAATAACGCCGCAGCTGCTGAAACTTGCGGTGCTGCCATCGAGGTTCCTGCTAAATATGCGTAACTATCTGTGGCATAAGTGCTTAATATACCTCCAATAACATCTCCTCCTGGCGCTAAAAGATCTAAGTTGCTCCCATAATTCGAATACCAGGCTTTATCATCATGAATATCAGTAGCACCAACTGCTATCGTTTGAGGATAAGCCGCTGGAAATAGAAGAGTATCAGTAGCGTCATTTCCCGAGGAAGCTACAACTATTACATCGTTTTCATAAGCAAATTCTATTGCATCCTTTACAAGCTCATCGTCAGGACCGCCAAGGCTTAAATTTATCACTTTTGCGCCATGTTCAACAGCGTATACAATACCGCTTGCGATGCTGTATCCATCACCTTCAAAAGCGCTTAGAGCCCTTATTGGCAGAAGTTTTATTCCATTTTCCCCTCCCCAGCAAACCCCGGCAATTCCCTCTGAATTGTCAGTAAGAGCTGAGATAATGCCAGAAACGTGAGTTCCATGGTAATAAGAAAGGCTATCCGGATCAGTTGGATCAGAGTCATTGTCTATGAAGTCGTAGCCTATATCAAGAAAGACACCGTTCAAGTCAACATGATCCGCTCTCACGCCGGAATCCACTACCGCAACTGTAACGAGGGGAGAACCGGTGATGATATCCCAGGCACCTGGTGCTCCAATTCTGCTTATATTCCATTGGTCATCAATTCGAGGATCGTTGGGCGTTTTGAGCAATCTGAAATTCTCGTTTTCCTTTACAGTCTCAACCCCCGGTATACCGTTCAATTGCTGAGGTCCTTCCGCAATTACCAGCAAATACTTCGATTTGCTGGGAATAGAGAGGCTCGCGACAAGCTTGGCTCCCAGGGGTAGTTTTTCAACAATTTCATTCATAGAAACATCTTTGTTGATTTTTATAATATATTCATTTCCGGAAACTATTTCACTAAATTCCTGGACAGAAAAAAAGCGGGAGATGGCAGCATCTCCTTTGTACAGCTCTATTTTGCCGTATACTTTTACCCTGCTATTTGAGCGCGGAAAGCACCCAGCAAGATAAACGGCCAATACGAATATAAATAAAAATATAGATAGCTTCGATGCTTTTTTAATCTTAGCCCACTCCCTTCACACCAAGAATATTTTAGCATGCAAGGAACAGGCATAAAAAAGAATTCTCCTGAAATTCTCAATTATCAATCAGTTCAATATCTCGACAAGCTCAATTTCGAAAATCAGGTTTTTTCCTGCCAGGGGGTGATTTGCATCAAGCGTTATATCCTTTTCAGAGATTGCCGTTATGGTCACATTGATCCTTTTCCCATCACCGGTCACCATCTGTAGTCTCTGGCCGATTTCAGGATTAAGATCTTCCGGGAGGTCTTCTCTGCTAAAACTGAAAACAAGCTCATCCATATGCGGTCCATAGGCTTCTTCAAAGGGGATGTTGACAGTTTTCTTTTCTCCAACCTTCATACCTACAATTGCTTCATCAAAGCCTTTTATGACTTGCCCGTTACCTACGGTGAATTCAAGCGGATTTCGATTAACTGAAGTGTCAAATACTTCGCCAGTTTCAAATTTCCCTGTGTAATGCACCCTTACGGTATTTCCCTTCTTTGCTGCGCCCATTTTTTCCCCTCCTTAGTTTGGACAGTCCTTTATTACCAGTATACTACGAATATGAGGAATGGTTTTGCATGTAGTAATGTGTCACAGTCCTTTATTTTAATTCGATTTTAATGTTAAAGCATTATAATGAAATGGGAACATTTTTAGAGGAGGTGGGCATATGAAAAGAAGACTCACTGTTGTGATTTTCGCTCTTTTGGTGGGTGTGATGTTTGCTTTTGGTCCTGAACTGCGTTTCGGAAGCCTTGAAATGGAGAACTCAAACTATTTCATTTACATGTTCCATTATCCTATAACTGATGTCATTCCAGGCGTAGATTTGGATTTTGGGTTTAACATGTATCAGACTGAAATCGGTGGGACTATGTATTTTGGAAAGCCAAATCCTGACACTCCAGATTCAACTAATTTCATCAATGGAATATCGATTTATGGAATCAGGGTTCACAACAAGCTGTTCGATGTCAGATATGGGATGATGACTTATTATTCAAAAGGCATTGGCTTGCTCCTGGACGCTTACAGAAAACCGAATTCCTGGGCTTTCGATGGAAAAGTGACATTGTTCCAACCCGGTTTGAGTTTCCATATCCCCTTTGAAATTACTTCATTAAACCCCTTTAGCACTCTTAATACTTCCTCGCTCTGGTTTGGGGGTGCGTTCTTGAAACTGCCTTTGAACATGCTTTTTGATGCAACATTCCTTTGGGAAAGTAACAGCGAGTTGACTGCTATTCCAGGTATTCCCGCATATGGTTCAACATTGTCCCTCAGCTTGCCTATTATAAATTGGAAGCTCATAAGGATAATCCCCTCTGCCGAAGCTGCCCTTCTTGCTACTTCAAGCTTTGATACAATTGGCTTTGGCGCAGGTGTAGGTGGACGTTTCTCTATCCTTGACCTCCTTTGGGTAAAAGGTGGCCTTGTTTATTACTCGGAAAATTTCATACCCGGCTACTATGACGGAGATTATGAATACAAGAAGATGAAAACTCTTGAAGGTGACCCGGATATTCAGCTATCGCCCATAACTGAGGCAACCCAATCATCCATGGGCTGGTTTATTAAAGCAAATATCAACATTGGAAATATGCTAGTGTTGAGGGGTGCTCTCAGCAGCTACAATACAATACCCACTTCACCGATATTGAGAGGCTATTTGAGAGTAAGGATCCCTGAAATTGACCTTGGAAGATTTGGCGGTGTCCCTGAATTTTATGCCGAAGCCGGTTATTATCAATCAATGTTCCCTGTTAGCACATTGCTTGCAGGTGATTGGGAAGGAGCTCTCTTGAACGAAAACACCAGGTTCATGTTTGGAGCAATTTATCCACTTACGGGTGACATGGCTGCACATTTGACAATAGGATATAATCCTTCGACAAATGATTGGGATTGGGGTATTGAATTCGATTCAAGCTTCAGCCTCTCTCCTGACGGCATGTGGCTTGCTGGAGAATAATAACCGCAGTTATTGAGAAAACAGGTCCCTTAAAGGGACCTGTTTTTTGTAATTACTTTATAATAGCATATCAATTCAGTCCATATAAAGTTCTTATCTGGTCCATGAACAGCAACGTCACATATCCCCCAAGGGAAATAAAAGGGCCAAAAGGTATCATCGTTTTGCGATCAAAATTCTTCTTTTTCACTGCGGCTATTAAAGCGTATGTCAAAAGCGCAAAAATCGAAGAGAAGAGTATTACAAATAGAGAGCCAAATAAACCAACCGCAAGGGAAAGCACAGCTATCAATTCAACATCACCAAAACCAAAAGAATCCTTCCTTACGGCATTTGATACAGCAAAAAACGCTATCATCAGCCCTGTTACTATCCCCGCTTCTATGAGAACTTTTGGGTATTGGTGTGAAAAGAATGAATATAAAGCTGCACCGGTAGCCACCAGAACGATTCCTGTATCGGGAATCATAAAATGCTCAAGATCGATGAAGGAGGAAATTATCAACCCTGATACCAATATACACATAGTAACAGCTTGTTGAAGGGGAAAAAATAGGGCATTGATCGCAAACAAAAACGCGGTAAGCACTTCTACAGCAGGATATCTCAAAGAAATTTTTGCACCGCAATAACGGCATTTTCCTTTCAGAAGTAGATAACTTATCAGAGGAATGTTATCTTTCCAGGTGAGAACATGCTTGCATTCTGGGCATATACTTCTTCTCGGCTTATTAATCGAATATTCTTTTCGTGGTAGTCGATAAATTACCGCATTGAAAAAGCTTCCAAAAACAAGTCCTAATAGGAAGAATATCACAGGCATATTTGATCACCATACTGAGTCCATCTGTCTATTTGACTAATTCACAGACTTTCCTTTCTTCCGGAGTGAGAAATTCTTCAAAGAGTTCCTTCTTTCCGTAATAATACCACACTTTTTCGTCAAGGAATTCTCTCATTATTCTTTGCGCGCTTTCTTTATTCCCCAATTTGATTTCAGGAATCACTAGTAATATTTTCAAGTATTCAAAGCCAGAAGAGTTTTTGATAGCCTTCTCGACAACTTTTTTAACCCGGGCATAATTCCCATTTTTGAACTGGACCCTTGCCCATATTTCAATATCATTTGTATAAATGGGTTCAGCTTCAAGTATTTCTTTCTCAAGTTCCTTTGCTTTTTCGATTTCCTTTTGCTCCTCGTAGAGCTCCATAAGCTGGTATTTTGCGAGCAGGTTGTTCGGATCATTATCAACGAGTTTTTGCAAAATTTCTATCGCTTTTTCGGCCTTGCCAGCAAGGTTGTAAGCGTCTGCGAGCATAAAATAAGTAACTATATGATTTGGAACAAGTTCCAGTTCTTTTTCCCAGCATTGGATAGACTCTTCGTATCTTCCCAGATTAAAGTAAGTTTGTCCAAGTGTTGAATACGCAGAAACCAGTGAGGGATTTTCTTTGAGTGCTATTTTTAACCAATCTATCCCTCTTTCTATTTCACCCTGTTCGATATAAAAAGTGCCTTTCAATTCAGCAACGATGTCTTTGTCCACGCCTTCTTCATATATAATATCGAGATATTTTTGTGCAATATCGTAATGGCCGCGATCTGCATAAGCCATGATCCTGTCGTGAAAACCTTCAAAAGTTCCCTGCTTCATCATCGATAGTCTTATGCCAGCTTCATTTAGGTAATCTTTGAATTCTTCAGGGCCAATTGGGGCATAGAGATTCGGAGTAATGCAGTCGAAGTTTTCGCTTAATTTTCCAATTGTAATCAATGATTTTTCGAGCCCGGTTCCTTTAAGGTCTTCTTTCGCTGCCGATAAATCTCTATCATAAATTAAATCCACAACAGCAATTGCGAAAGGCACCAAAGGATCAATATCGTATATTCTGGTTTTATGAATAATCCTGTAAACTTCCATAAAAATCCCTCCTGCGAATACAGAATGCAAATCTTCCCTCCTTAGATTAAATATACCACACTTAACCAGCAGTCTCTGCTTTCATTTAACAAAGGTATGATGAACTCATAGTGGAATACACACTGTTGTTATTTGTTTTTGCAACTGTTGGCAGTATGTTAAATTTTATTGGAGGTGGTCATATGAACGAGAAAATTATTGGCGTTTTGAAATTTGCACTTGTAAGAGAAAGAGAAGGAATGGAGTTTTACAGAAATAAAAAGAATGACATGAAAACACCAAATGTCAGAGAAGTATTTGAGAGCCTTGAAGAAATGGAAAGAGCTCATGTTAATTACATCATGGAGTTGATAGAGAATATAAGCAGAGGCGATGAAATCAGTCTTGTGTCGATACCTTCTCCAAGCTTTTTCGAAAAAAGGACAAAGGAGGAAGAAAAAGGAATAGCCGTTGACAATATTATGGGAGACCTTTCGGTTTTGAGAACAGCCTATTTAATTGAGAAAGACTTTGCCGACTTTTACAAAGAAGCTGCTAACAAATCCGAAAACGCAGAAATCAGAAAGGCCTTTGAAGATTTGTCTACATGGGAAACAGAACATAAAAACACCTTGCTCATGGTTCACAACGAACTTATGAAAGAGTATTGGGGTGATCAGGGTTTTGCGCCTCTTTACTGATTAAAGAACAGAGGGCTCTCAACGAGCCCTCTTTTTTCTCTTTGAAGACTTTTTTCGGCTTTTTGAATTGGATTTTTTCTCGTCTTCAACTATTATGAAATCAATTTCCATAGTTGTCTTGTCCGCTCTAACTGCTTGAACAACAAGCTCGTCTCCTATGCGAAAAATCCCCTTTCTGCGTTTTCCAATGAGGATATTTGCCTTTTCGTCAAACTCATAATAATCATCAAGGGTAGATATATGCACAAGGCCAGAAATCATTTTTTCGGGAATTTCGACAAAGAGACCAAACTTAGTCACCCCGGTTATTACCGCATTGAAGTGTTCTCCAATGTGGTATCCCATATATTCCACTTTCTTCATATCCAGCAAATCCCACTCTGCTTCATTGGCTATTCTTTCACGCTTCGAGCAATGATCGGCTATTTTCGGAAGGATCTCCTCATATTTTTCGATTTCTTTTTGACTGAACATGTTTTTCCTTATCAGCTTTTTCAATAATCTGTGGACCACAAGATCTGGATATCGCCTTATTGGAGATGTAAAATGAGTGTAAGCCTCTGAAGCGAGTCCGAAATGCCCTACATTTTGCTCAGAGTAAATTGCTCTTTTCATCGAGCGAACAACGACTCTTTCAATTGATGAATGAAGCGGGTGTTCTTTCGTTTTCTCCAGAATTTGCTGAAGTACCTTTGGGTGAATATTTCTGGGCATTTTTATGTTCAACCCGATGGCTTCAAGGTAATTTTTGAGCTGGAATAATGCATCGGAATCAGGTTCCTCATGGATCCTATATACGAAGGGAAGCCCCTGATTGGCAAATATTTCCGCAACTGTTTCGTTTGCCTTTATCATAAATTCTTCAATCATGACTTCGGACTCTCCACGTTCCTGGGGAATTATGTCGATTACGTTGCCTTTTTTGTTGGTGAGTATCTTTACCTCTCTCGAAGAGATATCCATTACCGAGCCTCTTTTCTTTCGCCAGTCTCGCAATATTGCTGCCAATTCCCGTGCCGCAAGCAATTCCTCTTTAACGGGGTTGAGCTTTTCGTGCAATTCAGGATCTTTATCACCCCGCAAGAAGCGATTTACTTCATTGTACGTTAACCTTCTTGCCGAGCGTATAAAACCTTCGCTGATTTTGTAATCCACCAGTTTGCCTGTTGGGGATATTTCCATCTCTAATGAAAGGGTAAGGCGGTCAACACCTTCGCGCAAAGAGCAGATATTATTTGAAAGCTGGAAAGGAAGCATTGGAATTACTGTATCCAGCAAGTAGACAGATGTACCTCTTTCATAGGCTTCATGGTCTAACCTGGAACCTTCTTTCACATAATGAGAAACATCTGCTATATGAACCCCGAGAAGAAAATTCCCGTTTGGAAGTTTTTTTATTCCTATGGCGTCATCGAAATCCTTCGCATCTTCGCCGTCAATAGTGAAGATCGGTTCTTTTGCAAAATCCTTTCTTTTGTTTTTTTCGGCGGAATCTGGTTCATGTGAAACTCTCTTCGCTTCTTTCAGAACATCTTCCGGGAACCAGCCGGGTTCTGGAAGCTCATGCTTGAAAACAATGGATGGTAAATCCACCGCCGGGTCTTCAACTGTACCAAGAACCTTTTCGACTATTCCCTCGGGGTTCTTTCCCCTTGTTGGATAACGGGTGATTCTAATTACCACTTTCTCATCTGGCTTTGCGTTGTTGTAGTTTTCGGGAGGGATATAGAAATCATATTTTATCCTGATGTCATCCGGAATTACGAAAGCGAATAAACCCTTCGTAATAAATGTCCCGACTATTTTTTCACGCTTTCGCTTCAGTATTTTGATCACTTTTCCGCGAGCTATATCACGAAATCTCCCGCCTTTTTCAACGAGAACCTTATCCCCATCAAGGGCAAACCCTGTATCTTCAGCCCCAATATAAATTTGCTCCCCATCCTCAGTAGAAACCATTGCCCCAAGTCCTTTTCTTGAAAACTTGATATATCCGGTTGTTATGTTCTCCCCCGGAACAACATATCTGCCCCGGGAATCCTTTATGATTTTTCCAGACTCTACCAATTCCTTTAGCAGGGAACGCAATATTCTTCTTTTTGTTTTGTCATGGATGTTCATTTTTCTTGCGAGTTCTGTAAGTGTTGAAGGGGTGTATTTTGATGAATAAATTTTTTTCAACAGTTCCTCTATTGTGAGTCTCATTTCGTTCCTCCTTTCAGGTGTAAGTGCTTGTCGTGTTATAATTATAATGTATAAAAGACCAAAAACAGGAGGCATGAACATGAAAATAGGAATCTTAACAGGTGGTGGAGATTGTCCGGGATTAAATGCTGTTATCAGGGGTATTGTCAAATCTTCCCCGGAAGACGTTGAAATTCTTGGTATAATGCACGGCTGGAAAGGGCTCGTGGATCTTGAATACACTGTTTTGACTGATGACGATGTTGAAGGCATCCATATTATTGGAGGTACAATCCTTGGGACTTCAAGAACCAACCCATTCAGGAGCAAGGAGTTAAGCGAAAAATTAGAAGAAAATATAAAAAAGCTCGGAATCGATGCAATCATTGCCATCGGCGGGGACGATACGCTTTCAGTGGCTGCCAAGCTTTCATCGATGGGATATAACGTTATCGGTGTTCCTAAAACAATTGATAATGATGTTTCAAATACAGATTTCACTTTTGGATATCATACCGCAGTGAACGTTGGCGCTGATGCCATTGACAGATTACATTCGACTGCTAAATCTCATGGTAGGGTAATAATCGTTGAGCTCATGGGACGTGATGCTGGCTGGATCACTATTGAGGCTGGTCTTGCAGCTGGTGCGCATTTAATCCTTATTCCCGAATATCCGATGACACTGAATGAAATTGTTGAGTATGTCAAGAGAAGAATGGAGAACAAAGGCTATATGATCATCGCTGTTGCCGAAGGATTCAAGCCTACGGAACTTGAAAATATTGTCGGGGACAAAAGCGAGATAGATGCCTTCGGACATATCAGGTTGGGTGGAATAGCGCACTACATGTCTGAAATCATTAAGGAAAGAACGGGATATGATACACGTTCAGTGGTTCTGGGTCACCTTTTAAGAGGTGGGACGCCTACGGCTTTTGATAGAGTTCTTGGAACAAGATATGGCGTTCATGCGATGAAGCTTGTAATCGACAGAGATTTCGGCAGAATGGTTGCGCTAAGGGGAAACGAAATCGTTTCTATCCCACTCGAATACGCAATTGCAACGAAAAAATTTGTTCCCTTTGATTATTATAAGCTCGCACAGATTTTCTTTGGATAGTGGTTGGTGATGAAAGGAAATTCGCCTTATGTTAGGTGGGCCTGGGAAGTTCTTGAGTCATTCATTATAAAGGGGGTTTATCCTGAAATTCCAGATTTTCTTCCGGAAGAGTTGACAACAAAAAGAGCAGGATGCTTTGTAACGTTGCACAAGAAAAATGGCGACCTTAGAGGTTGTATCGGTACTGTGCTTCCAACGAAAGGGACACTGGCTGAAGAGATCCGTGACAATGCAATTGCTTCCGCAACAAGGGATCCGAGATTTTCGCCTCTCTCAAAAGATGAACTTGACAGCATAATCATTTCTGTTGACATATTGAGCGAACCCGAAGAATGCTCAAAGGAAGACCTTGATCCCAAAAAATATGGGGTTATCGTCGAAAAGGATTGGCGACGTGGCGTACTGCTTCCTGATTTACCGGAAGTCGATACTGTAGAGAAACAGTTAAGAATTGTTTTAATAAAAGCTGGTATTTCTTCCGGTGAGGATTTCAAAATTTTTAGGTTTACGGCTAATAGATATTACTAGCTGATATAGAGGTGATTCAATGAAACCAGCTATTTACTTCAATGAGCTGGAAGATGATGTCTTGCAGTGTACACTTTGCCCTAACAGATGCATAATAAAACCCGGTCATGTGGGTATATGTAAAGCCAGAAAGAATATCAAGGGCATGATGTATTCACTTAACTATGGCGAACTGACATCGATAGCAATGGACCCGATTGAAAAAAAGCCATTGTATCACTATTATCCCGGTTCAGAAATACTTTCAGTTGGTTCCTGGGGTTGTAATTTGCAATGTGACTTTTGCCAGAACTGGGAGATTTCAAAGCAAAGGCCAAAAATAATAAATCGTGTTGTACCGGACCAGCTTATAGAAATAGCAAAAAACCGTAATTCTTTTGGTCTTGCTTTCACTTATAATGAACCATCTGTTTCTTTCGAATTCATACTCGACACTGCAAGGAACGCTATTAGAGAGGGCATCGAAATCGTTCTGGTCACCAACGGATATATTGATGAAGAACCCCTTAATTTGCTGGTGCAATCGGTCAATGCAGTGAATATTGACCTGAAAGGGTGGAATTCAGCCTTTTACAGAAAAATTGGCGGCGAAAAAAAGCACGTATTAAAGACCATCGAAAAAGCTCTCCAGGCCAATGTTCATGTTGAACTCACAACACTGATCATTCCCGGTGAAAATGACTCTGCTGAAGATATGGTCGAAGAAGCCAGATGGATTTCTTCACTCTCGCCTGATGTACCTTTACATATTACCCGTTATTATCCTGCTTACAAGTACGACATACCGCCGACGCCTATTGAAACGCTTTCCAAATTGTGGGAGTTAGCGCGTGAACGGCTTAATTATGTTTATCTCGGTAACATTCCCGATGCAACAGAAAGCAATACATACTGTCCTTCCTGCGGGGCGCTTCTTATTGAAAGAAATGGATACAGCACAGAAATCAAAAACCTGGATGAAGAAGGCAGGTGCTCCAAGTGCGGCAAAGAAATTCCCGTAATCCTTTGAGTAGTTCCACCTTTTTGTACACCATACTCGCTTTGCTCGCAATATCGATTCTAACCTGGTTGTTCATCACAAATGATAAAAAAGAGTACTATACAAAAACCGATTATTTGCTTGGGACATATGTAACGGTGAGGGTTAACAGCGACAAAACCTCCCCGGTTTTGCTTGCAAATGCAGCTTTCAAAGAGATTAAAAGAATTGATGAAAAATACGGAAGCACCAGAGGTATTGTAGAAACGCTCAACTCTTCCAGAGGAAATTGGGTAGAAATCGACCAGGAAACGGCATTTCTATTGAAGAGTGCCCTTGAAGTTTCAAAAAACACAGGTGGTGCCTTTGATCCAACATTATACCCCATAATAAAATTATGGGGTTTTGATGACATAGAAAGCGAAAAACATGTCCCAAGCAGAAATGATATCGAAGAAGCTTTGGCAAAAGTCGGTTATAAAAATATAGAGATATCACCAGAAGGAGACAGAGTCAGACTGTTAAATGGAGCACAAATTGACCTTTCGGGCATTGCCAAAGGCTACGCTGTGGATATGGCAATACTGAAGATCAAATCCATAGATGAAAAGGCTACAGGCTTTATTGACGCCGGCGGTGATATTGGAATAATTGGCCCTAAATTCGGTAGCAGACCATGGGTAATTGGAATCAGACATCCAAGAAGTGAAAATGGAGATAAAGTCATAGACTACGTTTATATGTACGATGGATCAATAGCCACTTCTGGCGATTATGAACGCTTTTTCGAAGTTGATGATGTACGTTATCATCACATATTTGACCCTTCAACAGGGTTTCCAGCAAACAACGGCGTAATAAGCTCAACGGTTATTCACAAGAGCGCAATGCTGGCCGATGCATATGCCACTGCTGCCTTTGTTCTGGGAGATTCACCCGGTGTTACTTTTTTCCCGAGATATGGTGCTCTCGCTTTTCTCGTGAGAGACGACCTCTCAATTTTCAAAAACAAAGGCTTTGAGGTGTACCTGAGTAAATGAAGCTCGTAACCAGAAACGATGTGATTATTATTGCATTGCTCATTGTCACTATTTTATTCATTTCGATTAGAGCACCCTACAGGAGCACAGAAGCAGAAGTTTATGTGAGTGGAAAAGCATATATGAAAATCGATTTGTCAAAAGATGCGACTTATAACATTGAAAATCACATGACCGTTGAAGTTCTTGCTGGAAAGATTAGGGCGAAAGAATCTGACTGTCCTGAGAAGCTTTGCGTAAAACAAGGGTGGATCTCGTCTCCCGGGGTGCCTATTGTGTGTTTGCCCAATAAGATAGTAATAGAGATTATCAGCACGACTTCC
This sequence comes from Kosmotoga arenicorallina S304, assembly GCF_001636545.1. Classification (GTDB taxonomy): domain Bacteria; phylum Thermotogota; class Thermotogae; order Petrotogales; family Kosmotogaceae; genus Kosmotoga_B; species Kosmotoga_B arenicorallina. The sequence continues at coordinate 16,521 of NZ_JFHK01000017.1, forward strand.
GGTGAAACGATGGATGCGATAACCAGATGAACAACAAAGTTGCAAAATTCGCTATTTTGATATCTCTTGGTTCAGCGATATATTTTCTTGAAACTTTAATACCTTTTCCATTACCTGTTCCAGGCGGAAGATGGGGTTTCTCCAATATGGTAATTTTAATTTCACTTCCAGGGGTGCCAATTATAGATTTGTTAACAATATCCGTCGGGAAAAATATTCTCGGAAGCCTTATTTCAGGAAAAATCGCCACACCGGGGTTTTTGATGGGATTGTCTGGCGTGTCAGGTTCTGTGGTCGTGATGTGGTATATGTGGAAAACGGGCATTTTTGGGTTGGCAGGCATAAGCATCATTGGAGCTGCTGTAAATAATCTCGTACAGCTTACCATCGCGGCCTTTTACATAATTGGTGATTTTAGGCTTTTTGAACTTTATCCCTATTTTTTCCTTACAGGAAGTATATCGGCTTTAATCAACGCGTATATTGCCTTTGAAGTGCTCAAAAGGGTGGGGGGTTCTTTATGGCAGAGGAAATAATACTTGCATCTTCATCTCCGCGCAGAAAACAATTAATCAGGTATCTCGGGGTACCTTCCAGGGCGATTCATCCTGAAAATGTAGATGAAACTCTGAGGACATCTAATGTGATTGAGGATTTAAAAAGGGTTGCTCTGGAAAAAGCCAGAAGTATATTGGTAAAAATCGGTAATATAGATAAACGCATTATTGTTGGTGCTGATACGATCGTCATGTTTAAGGGGGAAATTCTTCTCAAACCAAAAAATCCTGATGAAGCTTTCAGCCACCTGAAAAAGCTTTCCGGAGCTGTTCATGAAGTATATACAGGCGTAGGCATAATATCATCAAAGGAAGAATTCTCCTTTGTTGAAGTTACCAGAGTGAAGTTCAGGGTTCTTGATGATAATACTATCAAGAAATACATAGAAACAGGTATTCCCATGGATAAGGCTGGTGCGTATGGGATACAGGATTTTGGAGCGTTATTTGTGGAAAAAATCGAAGGGGATTTTTACAATGTTATGGGACTTCCCATTGGAAGGATCTGGTTTGAATTGAGAGATAGGGGGTACAAATTTTGAAAGCAGGCAGTGATATGCCAAGGGAAAAGCTAATCGAAATGGGTTCAAAAGCCCTTACCAATTCAGAACTTATAGCTATCCTTCTTAGAACAGGTTCCAGCGAAATGGACGTGCTTGAATTGAGTCAAAAATTGCTAAAAAAATATGGTTCCCTTACAAAGCTACTCGCTGCGGACCTTTCTGAATTTTCTTCCATAAAGGGCATAGGCCCTGCCAAAGCGGTAACTTTAAAAGCTGCCCTTGAAATCGGGAACCGGGTATTCAAAGAAATTGCCTCAACTACCAGGAAATCTTTACGAGACCCTGAAAGTGTTTATTATCTCTGCCATGATATGACCCTTCTTGAAGAGGAAGCAGTGCGTGTTATAAGCCTTGACAGCAAACTGAATCTTTCAGGATACGATACTATAAGCCTTGGAACGATTGATAGCTCACTGCTTCACCCCAGAGAGGTCTTCAAACAAGCTATAAAAAAGGCAGCAGCGGCTGTCATAGTTGTTCATAACCATCCATCTGGCGATCCTACGCCAAGCATCGAGGATATAAAAATAACTGAAAAACTCTCCGAGGCTGGTAAAATAATAGGGATAAAGCTCCTTGATCACGTTATAATAGGCAAAGGGAAATATTACAGTTTTAGCGCTTCAAAATCCTTTGATGTACTGGAGGTGCAACATGTTGTCGCGCGAGAAGGCTATGGAACTTATAAAGCAACACGTTAAGAGAAAGAATATTATAAAGCACATGTTGGCAACAGAAGCTGTAATGAGAGAATTTGCGAAAAGGTTTAACGAAGATGAAGAGCTCTGGGGAATTGCCGGGCTCTTGCATGATCTTGATTATGATTATACTTTTGAATCACCGGAAAAACACGGCTTTATGACCATCGAATTGTTAAAAGACCATGATGTTCCAGAAGAAGTCAAAAATGCCATTCTGGCACATTGTGAGCACAAAAAACGCGAAAAACTTATTGAGAAAGCGATTTATGCAGCGGATCCCGTAACGGGTTTTATTGTAGCCGCAGTTCTTATCAGAAAAGGTACAAAACTGAAAGATCTGACTGTTGATTTTTTAAAAAACCGATTTAAAGAAAAGAGTTTCGCAAGAGGCGCAAGTCGTGAAAATATGTTAAGTTGCGAGGAATTTGGATTGTCTCTTGATGAGTTTCTTTCTCTATCATTAAAAGCCATGCAAGGAATTTCAAAAGAGCTCGGGCTTTAATAGAAGGAAAGACCTAATTTTATCGAAAGGATGATAAAAATGGATTTGAACAGAAAAATCACCGACGAAATCCGTAGATTTAAAGAGGAGTATCATTTTCAGGAAAGGGAGATTCTGGAAAATATCGATCTGTCAAAATATATAGACCACACTCTTCTGAAGCCAGAAGCTACACCAAATATGGTAAAAGAACTTTGTGAAGAAGCCATTGAGCATTCTTTTTTTAGTGTTTGCGTCAATAGCGCGTTTTTGCCATTGGTAAACGACATGCTAAAAGGCTCTGAGGTAAAAAGAGCTGTCGTAATAGGCTTTCCACTAGGTGCAGTATCCACAGATGTGAAAGTTTTCGAAACAAAATGGTGCCTTGCTCAGGGTGTGGATGAATTTGATATGGTGATAAATGTAGGTTATCTTAAAGCCGGACTTTATCAAGAAGTATATGACGATATAAAAGCCGTTGTCGAAGCTTCAAAGGGGAAAACTGTAAAAGTCATCATTGAAACCGCATTGTTAACTGACGAGGAAAAAATAGCGGCATGTGTAATCGCAAAAGAAGCTGGGGCACAGTTTGTAAAAACTTCCACAGGTTTCAGCAAAGCAGGTGCAACAGTTGAAGATGTATCTCTTATGAAGTTCGTTGTTGGAGAAAAAATGAAAGTAAAGGCATCTGGCGGAGTACGAACAAGGGAAATGGCCCTTGCCATGATCAAAGCCGGTGCTGATAGAATTGGCACGAGTTCGGGAATAAAAATTGTCAACGGATAAATCTGGATAAGGGGGATGATCTTATGGATTTATGCACTCTTAGCGTAAAGGAGTTTTTAAAGCGCGTTGCCGAAAGGTCGCCCACTCCGGGCGGTGGAGCAGTTGGCTGCGTTGTTGCATCCCTTGCAGCTTCTCTGGGAGCCATGGTTGCAAACCTCACAATCGGCAAGAGAGGTTATGAGGATGTTTCGGACCAGATGGAATCCGCCCTTGAAGTATGCGAAAATGAAATGACCTATCTCTGCGATCTCGTCAACAAAGATGTTCAAGCTTTCGATCAGGTCATGTCAGCTTACAAACTTCCAAAGAACACAGATGATGAAAAAGCTGTTCGCAAAGTAAAAATTCAGCAAGCGTTGAAAACCGCTATTGAGGTGCCCTTTGACCTTGCAAGAAGAGCCAAAAATATCATCATCAATCTCGAGAGAGTTGCCAAATGGGGAAACTTGAATGCCATTTCAGATGTTGAGAGCGCGTCACATCTTCTTCTTGCTGTTTATTATGTGGCCAAGGCTAATGTAACGATTAACATGAAGAGCCTGAAAGATGAAAAATATTCAGAATGGATAAAGGAGGAAATGGATCACATCGAAAAGCAAATCAAAGGAGCTCACGAAAGGATTATAGATGTGATCACGAAAAGAAATGGTTGAATACACACTAATCAAGAAGGATCCAAATTCCCGTGCCCGCCTTGGAAAGCTGAAAACACGGCGCGGGATAATCGATACTCCAATATTTATGCCCGTTGGTACCAACGCTACTGTAAAAGGAATATGGCAGCATCAACTTGAAGAAATCGGTGCGCAGATAATTCTTGGCAATGCTTTTCATCTTTATCTAAAGCCAGGCCTTGAAATCATCCGCGAATTCGGTGGTTTGCACAGATTCATGGGTTGGGACAAGCCCATTCTTACTGATAGCGGAGGTTTTCAAGTATTTAGTATAAAAAACAAGAAAGTAAGTGATGATGGAGTAATGTTTAAATCTCCAATAGATGGTTCTAAGATTTTCATGACACCGGAACTTTCGATGGAAATACAGATGACACTTGGCTCTGACATAGCAATGGCCTTTGATGAGTGTGTAGCACCGGAGATGTCCAGAGAATATGCCGAGAAATCGGTTAAACGCACCACCGAATGGGCCAAACGTTGCCTTGCATATCACGATGGGTCTCAAGCTCTCTTTGGAATTGTTCAGGGAGCTTTTGATAAAAGCCTTAGAGAACAAAGCGCTGCGGAGATTACTTCCATGGATTTTGACGGTTTTGCAGTTGGTGGGCTGAGCGTTGGTGAACCTTTTCCAATCACAAAGGAAATTCTTGAATATACTGTTGATCTTTTGCCAGAAGATAAACCAAGATATCTTATGGGAATTGGAAGCCCTGACCTCATCATTACTGCCGTTGAAAACGGAATAGATATGTTCGATTGTGTTCTTCCAACAAGGATAGGGCGACATGGCACTGCATTAACCTGGAATGGTAAAATTAATCTGAAAGCAGCTAAATTCAAGCACAGTAAAGAGCCTATCGATAACGAATGCAGCTGCAAAGTCTGCCAGCATTATTCAAGGGGTTATATATATCACCTTTTTTCAAGGGATGAAATGCTTGGCAAATTGCTCGTGAGTTATCATAATATACATTTTCTACTTGAATTTACAGGAAAAATTCGTGAAGCAATAGCATCCGATACCTTCAAAGAATTTAAAGAGGAATGTTATAACAGTGGTCTAATAAAAAAAGAAGTTCTGTTGCCAGAATTATAGAGCAAAGAGGTGGTCTCATGAAGAGAACCGCATTATTGTTAGTGTTGTTAGCAACCACATCGATATTATTTGCCTTTGACCCTTTCCTTGTTCAAACAGGAGGGAATCAAGCCCTTGCGCGCGGTTATTGGGCAAGCTACGGAAGCCCATCAGACCTTTACGGAATATTGTTTCATGGTTTTTCCCCGCAGGTACTTGAATATCGAAGGAGTGGAGAAACAACTTATGAGCGTGAGCTCCACCTGGCACTATATGATCCTTCGGATGGCGGTATGGCCGGTATTTTAGAATATGTTTTTGATGTTGGTTTGGTAGGAAATTATAGGGCTTTAAGCTATCTGGTGTCTTCCGGTTTAAATCCCGCAACAAACTTTGGCACCAAGATACAATTTGAAGTTGAGAATATTACGAGCCCTCCAACAAACACCTATTGGTTATCTATCAGCGCAGGCATCACTGGCATTACGCTTCCTTATCTTGAATATATTGCCGCTTTCAAAAACGCTGTGCTATGGAGTAGCAGTTCAACGGCATTTGCAGAAAGACTCGATGTTCTTGTCGGTTTAAGATTGGTTTTTGACCTGTTCCACATGGGCTTTGAAGTGGGGACAAGAAATGGTATGAATGTCAGATATGCCGGTGTTTCTGCCGAACTGCAGCTGTTTCCGGGATTTATGCTACGTGGTGGCTTTAGCTACAATGCCGATCTTAACTGGGAATATTTCGACCGTGTTGTCGGCGGGGGAATAGAGTTCAAAGCTGGAAAGATGAAGTTCTCCGCTGGCTTTGGAGCGAATTTAGATAATACTATTAGAGATAACAACATAGACATTCCCTTCATGTGGGGTGCTACATTTTGCGGTGAATGGTAATAGCGGTGAATGGAAATAAAAGTGTCAAACTATAAAACAAAGAGCGCCTCCTGAGAGAGGCGCTTTATTTTGGAGCGGAAGACGGGATTCGAACCCGCGACCCCCTGCTTGGCAAGCAGGTGCTCTACCGCTGAGCTACTTCCGCCTGCTTAATAATGCTACAAGAGTGACGTTTTGGTGCGAGAGGAGGGACTTGAACCCTCACGAGCTTTCAAACTCACTGGATTCTAAGTCCAGCGCGTCTGCCAATTCCGCCACTCTCGCTGGTGACCCGCGAGGGATTCGAACCCTCGGCCCCTTGATTAAAAGTCAAGTGCTCTGCCTGCTGAGCTAGCGGGTCTCCTTGCCAGAGCTTCTCAGCGCCGGCAAGAAAATTATAGCATTGAAAAGCCAGCTCTTCAAGAGGGGCAGAAATTAAATTTAGTTAAATCACTTATTATTTTACTCAAAGACTGGTGTTACGCAATATCACCCAATTCATATTGCAACCTGTAAAGGTCATAATAAATACCACCGAGCTTTATCAGCTCTTCATGGGAACCCTTTTCAACCAATTCACCTTTGTGAATAACAAGAATCCAATCGGTGTTTCTAATGGTGGAGAGCCTGTGGGCAATAGTAATAACTGTTTTTTTGTGTGAGAGCTTCTCCATGGCTTCCTGTATGATGGCTTCTGTTTCTGTATCTATGTTTGCCGTTGCTTCATCAAGAACGAGGATATCAGCGTCGTAAAGAACCGCTCTTGCGAGTGCTATCAACTGGCGCTCTCCCGCGGAAAGCGTTCCGGCCCTTTCAAGAATTTTCGTTTCATATCCCTCGGGAAGACGCTTGATAAATCGCTCAGCACCTATATACCTTACCACTTCATGAACCCGTTCTTTTGATATGCTGCTATCAAACAGCCTGATATTATCGAGAACCGTACCTGAAAACAAGAATACATCTTGTAGCACGAGCCCCAACTTCTTTCGAAGGCTTTGAAGGTTGTAGTCATAAAGCGAACGTCCATCAATGAAAATATCTCCCTTTTGAATCTTATATAATCCATTCAATATGCTTATTATAGAAGTTTTACCTGCGCCAGTTTCTCCAACGATCGCTATTTTTTCACCGGGGTTTACTTTGAATGATATATCTTTCAATACGTAATTTTCGCTATCGTAGGCAAACCACACATTTTTAAATTCAAGCTCACCTCGCAAAGATGTTACAACCGGCCGGTCTTCATTGTAGATCTCTTCAGGTTCATCCATTATCTTGTATATCTTCTCAGCTGAGGCGAGGGCATTCTGGACAATGTCGTATTTTTCGGCAATATCTCTCAATGGCCTAAAAAACATTTCGACATAGCTTGTAAAGGCATACACTACTCCAAATCCCACTCTTCCATCAAGAATTCCTTTAGCGCCAAACCATATGATAGCTGCAATTGCGAGATAATAAAGAAGATCCATAAGAGGCCTGAATATCGCAAAGACCATGAGCTGTTCAATCAAACTCTTATAGTGACTCTTGTTTACGTTGTCGAATTCCCGGGCTTTTCTCTTTTCCTGATTAAATATCTGAATCACTGGCATACCTGAAATGTGTTCAGCCAAAAAAGCGTTGATTATAGCAAGTCGTGTCCTGACTTTTCTGTATGCGATACGGTCAAAATACCTGAAAACAAGCGTGCTAACGAGTATAAGCGGTAAAATGAACAGCGAAATCGTTCCAAGATAAATTGACATTCTGAGCATAACAATTACAATACCCACCAGCAGAACGACATCTTTAACCAGCGATGTTATAACACTGCTAAAAAATTCTGCAAGATTTTTTGTATCGTTTGCAATCCTTGTAGAGAGCCTTCCGCTTGGTGTGGTATCAAAATAACGCATAGGCAATTTCATAACATGCTTAAATAAGTCCATTCTTATGTTATGGGTTATCTTTTGACCCATATAGTTGGTAATATAGACTTGAAGGTAAACAGCTCCAAACATGGCTATCAATACAAGCAACATGTAAATGACAATTTTAGTGAGCCCATTGAGATCTGAGACCCTAAGTTCTTTTAATGTTTCCGGGCTTACACTATAACTGCTTTCGCCATCAGTGATCACATAGCTTCCATCTTCTAATTGCTTTAAGCGAAAGGCTCCTTCCGGGTCGTTTGTTATGGTAAATTCACCGTTTGCAGTTTCAACTGAATAAGCATGGTCTGCATTCATGTAGTCATCAATAGCAACTTTGGTGAGATATGGGAAAACAAGATCCAGACCAGCAGAAGCAAAAATCAAGATAATACCCAGAACGAACAGCCAGGTATATGGCTTTACATATTTCCATAACCTCTTAATTATCGACCAATCTTCGACCTTGTGTTTGCTTTCAGTTTCAGCATAAACACTTTGAGGCATGTTATTCCTCCTCTAATTTCTCTTCGAGCAACTGCCGTTCATACATTCTCTTGTATAAACCGCCCTTTTCCATCAGAGTGTCATGGGCACCGCTTTCGATTATTTCACCATCATGCAACACGTAAATTATGTCAGCATCTCTCACGGCTTTTAGCCTATGAGAAATGACGATAACTGTTCTTAAATCGATTCCTTCTCTGAGGGAAGAAATGATTTTAAGCTCCGTTTCTGTGTCCACTGCGGAGAGGCAGTCGTCAAGAATGACAATCGGGGCCTTTTTCAAGAGTGCTCTGGCAATTGCGATGCGTTGCTTCTGCCCTCCTGAAAGAGTTACACCCCTTTCTCCAACCATTGTTTCATAGCCTTCAGGGAAGTCATTCTCTATGTCGGAATGGATTGCCGCAATAGAAGCATAGCGAATGATTTCCTCATCAGATGCGTTTTCGACCCCAAAAGCAATGTTGTTCTTAACTGTTTCTGAAAAAAGGAATGTCTCCTGAGGAACATATGCGATATTTTCCCGCAAAACGGCTGGGTCAATGCGGTTTATGTCTTTTCCGTCAATAAAAACCTTTCCTTCGGGAATCGGGTATAAGCGTGTCAAAATCTTCGCAAGTGTAGATTTTCCTGAACCCGTTGTTCCGACTATTGCAATCTTGCTTCCAGCCGGAATATGAAGATAAACATCTTTCAGAACGGCATCTTTGCTGTTTGGATATTTGAAAGTAAGTCTGTTAATTTCTATGTCTCCGGTAAGTTTTTCAACCTTTGCAGGATCTTTGGTAATGATATCGGTTTCTTCATTAAGCAATTCCTTCAGACGGCTATAAGAAGCGCGACCACGCTGTATAATATTAATTAGCCACCCGGTAGCCATCATTGGCCATATGAGCATACCAAGATAGGTGGTGAAAGTAACAAATTCCCCCAGGGTCAGCTGCCCGGTGATCACTGCTCTTCCACCGAAAGACATTGCAATAACATAACCAATAGACGCGAGCAATTGAATAAGCGGGAAAAACATACCCCAAACACGGATTAGCGAGATATTTTTTTGAACATAGTCGTCGGATTTTGCATACATCATCTCATATCTTGATTTTTCCTGTCCATAGCTTTTTATAACCCTTATCCCGGAAACGCTTTCCTCGGCAGAATCTGTCATTACCGCAAAAGCAGCCTGAACCTTTTTGAAACGCGTATGTATTAATCTTCCAAAAAAAGCGGAAATCAAAGCAAGAGGTGGTAAAGGAATTATAACAATCCATGTGAGCTTCCAGCTTATCAAAGAACCCATTGCAAATACAGTTACCAGAGTCATAAATATGGCATCCACAGACATCACTATTGCAGGACCCATTGCTCTCCTGACAGCCGCCACATCATTCGTAAAGCGTGCCATCAATTCACCGACTTTAATGCGGTCGTAAAAGCTTGCTGGTAAAGACAATAATTTTTCAAATAACACTTTTTTTGAGTAATACTCAAAGCGTCTTGCACTGCCCATGATGAAAATTCTCCAGAAAAACCTGGAAATAAATATCCCGAGGGAAACGCCAATTATTGCGTATAAAGATGTTTTTAGGACGCTAATATCTTCCACGCCGGTCTTTAGCCTATCGATAATATTTCCAATTATTCTGGGGGATACAAGCTGAAGCAAATCAACCAGTATAACAAAAGACGCCCCCATCAAATACATCCACCAATATCGGCGTATAAAACTTTTTATCAGATTTACCACCCCATTGGTAAGTTTAGCTTACTAATTTTAGCATACGAAGAATTCATTTTCTTTAACAATTTTACCATCTATGATGTTATTATTAGGCATGGTGAGCTTATGAAAAAACTGTTGGTAATTGGAGTGTGCATGCTTTTGACATCAGCAGGATTTGCGTTATCCGAAAGCTGGTTAAATGAAAAAATAGGCCTTGTACTTTCCGGAGGCGGAGGACGGGGTGCTTATGAAATAGGCGTCTGGAAAGCCCTGAGTGATCTTAATATTCATGTTGGCGGCATTTACGGTACATCAGTGGGTTCAATAAATGCTGCAGGAATTCTTATGGGTGATTTTAAAATGCTGAGAGATATTTGGCTTTCTATGAATTATGATGATGTTATGGATGTATCACCCGAAGTCAAAAAAATTATAGAAGGAAACCTTTCAAGTCTTTCAGCAACTGATATTGCCAGGGCCATGAGAAGTCTTTTCACGGGGATAGATGTAACCCCTTTGCGAAATGAATTAAGTAAACTAATTGATGAAGAAAGAGTGAGATCTTCAGGCGTTGACTATGGTTTGGTAGCATATTCGTTGAGCAAAATGAAACCGACTATGCTTTACCTTGAAGACATTCCAGATGGGCAACTTGTTGATTATATACTTGCCAGCTCAAATTTTCCGGTGTTCAAAAGAGAAACCTTTGGCGGGGAGCGGTATATTGATGGAGGCATTTACAGTAATATCCCCATTGAGCTTGCGATAAATCGTGGCTACAAAAAGATAATAGCAGTGGATATTGGAACATATGGCTTAACGGATATCCTGAATTTCCTTGGTCGTTACAGAAACAAGTCGGAAATCATCTTTATAAAACCAAGAAAGCACTTCGGAACAGTGTTGACATTTGATCCTGAAGTCAGCAGGAAATATTTGCTGGAGGGATATCTTGATACACTGAGAGTTTTTGGCATTTTGAAGGGAGAAAAGTATTATATTTTCAGCACTGAAGATATATTCAAGGAATTGTTCATGTCCCTTTCAGCCGAATCTATCGAGGAGCTTTTTGGCGTATTGGATCTGCATTACTCAAATACAGCGGAAAAAGAGTACTTATATAACATGATATTCCTTCCCTATTTGGAGTCTTACACGGGAATTTTTGGAAAGCCTTCATCAGATACTTCATATATCCTTTTGGAACAGCTCGCATCTTTTTGGGGGATAGAATGGCTGAAATTATATGATTCTTATGAGTTGCTGAAAGAAATAATAATTCGGGGCGAAGCGGAAAGCAATTTAAATATCGTGCAATCTTTTTTGAAAAACCTCCGCTATAAAAGACTTTTTGAAGGGCTCAAAATCTTATTAGATAAAGGAAAACCGCTTCCAAAAAAGGAAAAATACCTGGAATTGAAGAAGACCCTGGAAGAGCTGGTTACAATAGATTAGAAACATATGATATTTTGTGCTGTATAATTTATGGAGCCGGAGGTGATGATATGGCTGGTTCTTACAGAAGGCAAATGCTCGAATCGGAAATCCAGAAAGTTCTTTCAGAAGCTTTGAGAAATTACAAAGGAGCCGGTATCGACGCTTCGCTTTTGAATATTGTAAGAGTAGAGCTATCGAAGGATAAAAGATACGCAAACGTTTTTGTGAGCAGTCTCATAGATTCTATGAAAAAAGAGGAAGTTGTAAACTGGTTTGAAGAGAACAAGGGATATCTTCGAACAGCAATTGCAAAAGCGATCAGGCTCTTCAAAGCACCTGAGTTGAGATTCAAGGCAGACATAGGGATTGATGCGAGCTTAAGGATATCCAGGATTCTTGAGGAAATAAATAAAGAAAAGGGAGAGGAAAGCGAATAATGGCCTCTGGTTTTCTTTTTATAGACAAGCCTGACGGGATCACATCGCATGATGTGGTTAACATAGCCCGAAAAAGGTTAGGAATAAAAAAAATCGGCCACTCGGGAACACTGGATCCCTTTGCAAGCGGTTTGCTCATTCTTGGTGTTGAAAAAGCAACAAGACTACTTGAATACATAAAAGACTTCGAGAAAACCTATAACGTAAGGATGAAGCTCGGAGTAGTTACAGATACATTTGATATAACCGGCAAAGTAGCAGAAGAGCACTCGACCTGGAAAGACCTAACTGAAATAGAAATTGTTGATACACTTAAAAGCTTTGAGGGTGAATATCTTCAGGTGCCACCCGCTTATTCTGCTAAGCGTTATAAAGGAAAGAGATTGTATCAGCTAGCCCGTGAAGGGAAAATAATCAACCTCCCCCCCAAAAAAGTTAAGATCTTTTCCATAAGTAATATTGAAGTAAATCATGATAATGGTGAGGTTGCCTTTAAAGCAAAAGTCTCTTCAGGAACTTACATAAGATCTTTGGTTATGGATGTTGGATATCAGTTAGGTTGCGGTGCCACTACCACTTATTTGAGGAGAGAAAAAATAGGCAATTTTTCTGTCCATGAAGCAATAGCGCCTGAAGAAATCTCTTCTTTTTCGATAGTAGAACCCGAAAGGGTATTATCCGGGTTCCTCCCTTCCATTATTGTTACAGAAGCTCAGGGAAAAGCCGTGTTAAACGGCCAGCAAATTTGGCTCAACGGATTGGCGGGCATTGATGGGAAGTTCAAAAAGGATGATCTGGTTAGAGTTATAGATGAAGAGGGTATCTTCCTGGCCATTGCAAGAGCTGAAAGGGATTCCAGTTTTATACGTAAGCTCTTTGAAAAAATGGAAAATCAACGTATAGCAAAACTAATAAAGGTTTTTGGTGATTAGTAAATGTTCGTTGCGTGCATAGGTACTTTTGATGGCGTTCATGCAGGCCATAGAAAAATCATTGATGAAGCTGTCAACCTTTCCAAAAATCTAAAAGCAAATAGTATTGCCATATCCATGATTTATCCATGGCAATATTATTTTCCGAATTTTCCCGGACTTATCTATCCGGTTTCCCAAAGAATTGAGCTTATCCTTGACACAGGCATAGAAGATGTAATAACAGTGAACATGGCAGAGATAAAAGATATTGAACCGGAAGATTATATAAGCTCGCTCCTTTCACAAGGCTTAAAAGGTCTGGTTGTTGGAGAAGATTTTACCTTCGGCAAAAATGCCCGCGGAGATGTAAAAATGCTATCGAGAATGGCAGCTGATTATGGATTTGAATTGAAGACAATCCCGAAGCAAACATATCAATCAAAGCGAATTAGCAGCAGCTGGATAAGGGAAGCGATTGCCCGCGGGGATATCAAATTGGCTGGGAAATTATTGCAGAGACCTTATCATATATTCGGCCAGGTTTATAGGGATCAGGGTTTAGGAGGCAAGCTTGGATTTCCCACTGCGAACATATCGAGAGGAGAGGATAAACTTGTCCATCCCAGATCAGGTGTTTATATTGTTCGCTCAATAATTGACAACGAAACGGTTTTTGGGCTCCTGAACGTTGGCTTTCGCCCCACTATTAACCCTTCTGAAGAAGTCAAATACGAGGTCTATTATTTAGATTTTGAAAAAGAGCTTTATAGTAAGGTCATTGAAATGGATTTACTTGAATATTTAAGGCCTGAACTAAAATTCAATACGCTAGATGATTTGATTAAAGCAATCAAAAGAGATGAAAGAATAGCAAGAGCATGGATTGCCAAACATCTATCAAATCAAGGAGAGAAGGAAATCGAGAATTTCTGAGTGATAGATTTCTTTTACATCTTGATCCCTGAAAGGTTCGTGTTTAGAACCTTCAAAGCACCGAATTTTCTTCTCAGTTTTTAACTTGTTATAAAAATCTTCTATCGCTTCTGTAGAAACGACTCTATCTTCAGAACCATAGGTTAGCATAACAGGGCAGTTGATGCTATCTACTCTTTCCCAAGAAAGGCTTATCTGCTTTTCCATATCAAAGAAAAACCTCACCGAAATCTTATCATGAACGCTGGGTTCCATTTTATAAAATCTATTTGTCTTGTCATCCTTCGAAATCTCCGACGGATCTATTCTATTGCTAAATCTCAGGAAAGGAACTATAAAAGATAACGAGAAAAGGATGAAGTATAAGCTTTTAAGTTCATTGCGGTAAGACATCAAAGGCGGGGAACTTAAAATGGCTGCTCTAAAAAGTGATGGATATTTTTCAAGAAGCCTGATAGAAGTCAATCCACCAAGGCTATGCCCGAATAAGAACAGATTATTATCAGGAATTTCAAAATTTGCCATATCAGCAAGCATCTTAATACGCTCAACATATTCACTGATGCTCTTCGCTGCACCATAAGGAGCAGAATCTAAACCATGTCCGGTATTGTCAGTAGCATAAACAACAAAGCCATTCCTGCTAAGAAATTGCGCAAGATCTTCATATCGACCGCTATGTTCACCCAAACCATGTGCAATTATTACCTTGCCTTTTGTGTCACCAGAAGCCTGCCATTTTCTAACAAACATTCGTTGCATCCCCCTTTAAGTCCCCGGTTATTATATTTATTATACTTTTGAAAAGAAGATTTTCAAAACCCGGTATTTACAAAACAGAATTGGTATGATACGATAATTACGCTTGGCCCCATAGGATAACGGCTAGTCCACCGGATTCTCAGTCCGAAGGTCGGGGTTCGATTCCCCGTGGGGCTGCCAAAAAAAGCCCTTCACATGAAGGGCTTTTTAATTTAATAATTGCAGAAAAAAAGAGAGCCATTGGCTCTCTTTTTATTGGTGGAGTCGATGGGATTCGAACCCACGACTTTCGCCTTGCGAAGGCGACGCGCTCCCGACTGCGCTACGACCCCACGCAAAATTATTATAACTTACAGCTCAAAAAAGGTCAACGCAGCAGTTCTTTTTTGAAGCTTGTCCCGTTGCGCATTAAAGGCACATTGAAAAAATCCAAAACTGTTTGGCCAAGATCAGCAAAGGTCTCTCTTTCACCGAGATTCACATTTTCTTTGAGTCTCTTTCCGTAAATCAGCAAAGGGACTTTTTCACGTGAATGGTCCGTTGAGGGAGTGGTTGGATCACAGCCGTGATCTGCAGTGATAATTAGCACATCATCCGGTCCCATAGCAGCCATTATCTCTGGTAATCTCTGATCAAATTCTTCCAGGGCTTTGGCATAACCAACGGGATTATTTCTGTGACCGTATTTCATGTCATAATCAACCAAATTCGTGAAGATAAGCCCATTTTCCACAGTTTTCAAATACCCTATTGTTTTATCAATACCATCGTTGTTGTCCTTGGTCTTGACATATTCGGTAATTCCATGCCCATCGTATATGTCTCTGATCTTCCCCACTGCATAAACGGGAATCCCTGACTTCACAAGACGTTCAAGCGCTATTTCACCTTCCGGTGGAAGGGAGTAGTCATGTCTGTTGGGAGTTCGAGTATAATTTGGCCATTCTCCTACAAAGGGCCGGGCAATAACCCTCGCCACTTTATAACCGCTTTTATCAAGGATCTCTCTGGCTATTTCACAGTATTTATATAGCTCAGGAACCGGGACAATCCCCTCGTGTGCGGCTATCTGGAAAACACTATCTGCTGAAGTATAAACAATTAGTGCTCCGGTATCCTCATGGACTTTTCCCAGCTCTTTTATTATCTCCGTTCCGGATGCTGGTTTGTTTCCTATTACTTTTCTTCCCGTAGCCTCTTCAAAGGGTCTAATAATTTCTTCTGGAAATCCCTCCGGAAACATGTCAAAAGGCTTTTCAAGGACGATTCCCATAAATTCCCAGTGTCCAGTAGTAGTGTCTTTTCCCGGGCTTTTTTCAAGCATTTTGCCAAAGGCGCCCAGAGCCTTTTCAACCGGTGGGACTCCAAGGATTTCGGTAAGGTTGCCAAGGCCTAATCTCTGGCAATTGGGCATGTTCAGTCCACCAACAGCTTTTGAGGTGTTTCCCAAAGTGTTAGAACCTACATCTCCATAAACAGCCGCATCAGGCATTTCACCAGCGCCTACGCTATCAAGAACAATAATAGTTGCTCGCATTTTATCACTCCTATTTTTATTTCTTACCATAAAATGTTATCATGCTCCCTGTATAATTAGAAGCGAAAAACATAAAATCAGTTCAGGAGGGAAAGATATGGCATTGTTTCTTGCGGTTATCTTCATCTCTGTAAGGATATTCAACATTTTTTTGAACGCTCTTAATCTTATCCACTCAACCGGCACAAAAGCGAAAATACCGGTATTTCTCTCCTCAGAGATTGACAATACAGAGTTTCAAAAATTCAAGCGTTATAACAGAGAAAAAATATTGCTTTCGATTTACTCGGATATTCTGGATGCTATATTAACAACATTATTTCTTTTTTTGGTTTACCAAAAACTGGAATCACTTTCAAATGTTACTGATAGCCAGATCTTTAACGGACTCCTATTTTTCGTTTTTATCGGGATCATAGATTTTGTGATATCCCTTCCCTTTTCCCTTTACAATAACTTCTCCATTGAAAAGCGTTATGGATTCAATACTATGACAGCTGGGCTATATATAAAAGACCTGCTCAAATCAGTCGTATTGAGTGTAGTCATTGCTGGTCCTTTACTAGCAGGTTCTTTATGGCTTTTATACAATGTCAACAACTGGTGGATACCGTTATCCGTAGGAGTTTTAGTTGTTCAACTTCTTGCAGGCTGGATTGTGCCTACCCTTATTATGCCACTCTTCAACAAATTCACTCCTCTTGAGAATGAAAATCTTAAAATGAAGCTCGAAGCTGTTGCAAAAAAAGCAGGATTTAAGGCCAAAAAAATATATGTGATGGATGCATCTAAGCGCACCCGGCATTCCAACGCTTTCTTTACCGGAATAGGAAAGAGTAAGAAGATTGCACTTTTCGATACTTTAATAGACAGCTGCAATGAAGAAGAAATTGAAGCCGTCTTTGCACATGAAGCTGGTCATTATGTCAACAAAGATACGATAAAAAATATATTTATAGGGTCTTTTTTCTTGATCCTGATAACATACTTGCTCTGGATATTTATGAATAGCCAGATAGCTCAAAATTACTTTGGAGTACGTGAAAAATATACTGTCCTTCTATATGGGATTATATTCATTGGAGCCCTTTTCTCATTGGGGCGCGGATTTTTGAATGCCCTCAGTAGAAGAGCAGAGTTCAAAGCTGATAGTTATGCGGCTAAAATAACAGGTAAACCGGAAAATTTAGCAAATGCTTTGAAAAAAATCCACAAACTAAATATGTCGAATCTGAACCCTCATCCAATTTATGCATTTTTTAACTATTCGCATCCAACTCTTGAAGAAAGGATAAAAGCGCTGACTAAAAGCTGATATTCTTTTAAGAATTGAGATTCGAGAAATGGTAACCGGGACCCGAGACAAAAATACAGAGAATGCGAGAAATTAGATACCGAGTTATGAGAGAAGTGCTATGGTTTAAAGTGCGCAGTTTTTATAGCTGAATTCTATAAAGTTTCAAAATAGTGAACACGCCTGTTCCCTCTTGACCATTAGTGATTTATAGTGTATTATAATTAACGACGTTCTGGCCCCCATCGTCTAGCGGTCTAGGACACTGGCCTTTCAAGCCGGCGGCAGGGGTTCAAATCCCCTTGGGGGCGCCAGAGGTGGAAGCGTAGCTCAGTGGGAGAGCGCCTGCCTTACAAGCAGGAGGCCACAGGTTCGAACCCTGTCGCTTCCACCAGATGGAGCGGCGAGGTAGCTCAGATGGTAGAGCAGTGGACTGAAAATCCATGTGTCGACGGTTCGATTCCGTCCCTCGCCACCAGTCCATCCCCTGACTCTAGCCCTGCGAATGCGGGGCTTTTCAATTTATGCAAGGTGTAAACACAGTAAATTTACAGTATTTACACAGGAGGTGCTATGGTGAATATTGACAGGGTAGTGGAGAAGTATGTTTCCGGTAAAAAACAGGCATTCATGCTTTTCTTTACCTCCCTTGAATGGATGTTTGTTGCTGCCGGGGTAATGGTTCTGTCATTGACACTTCCGGATATCTTAAAAGAATTACCAGATGCAATGTCTGTAAAAGGAACAATTGCAAGTTCAGTTTTCGTAGGTATGCTGATCGGTGCATTTAGTTCTGGTCTTTTTAGCGACCTTTTCGGCAGGAGATGGGCAAATATTTCCTATTTGATTATAGGGACTTTATTCACTTTCTTGACAGGTTGCGCTAAAACATCCGGAAACTTCATTACTTTCCGCCTTATTTCCGGCATTGGATATGGTGGGCTGCTTCCTGTTGTTAATGCCTATCTCACTGAATTTACAGCCATTAGAATTCGTGGAAGATTTCTTACTCTTCTCGAATCAAGCTGGGCTATTGGAAGCATTCTTATGGGGCTTTTTGTGGTATTTACATTGGGTACGCTGGGTTGGCGTTGGTCATACTATGGGTTGTCAATAATTTCAACTTTATTGCTTATCATTATTTTTTCACTTCCTGAAAGTCCTAAAATCGCTTATCTAAAGAAAGGCAAAACAGGACTTGAAAAGGTTCTTGGTGCAAAAGTATCAGAAGAGATTGAGATTACCAAACGTGTGAAAGTTCCGTTGCTGAGCTTATTTGACAGGGAATACCTTTCACAAACCATCATGGTATGGACACTTTGGTTTAGTGTCAGCTTTATATATTATGGCCTATTTGTTTGGGCACCAAAGATATTCAGCTCAAAGGGAATAACTGCTCATAGCTCGCTTTGGTATACGTTTTTTATGCTGGTTATGCAATTACCGGGGTATCTGCTTGCAGCATATCTCATTGAAAAAATCGGCAGAAAAAAGAGTACGGCTTTCTTTTTCATTGGTACCGGACTATCTGCTCTTCTTATGGCAAGTGTCGCTTCGCAAACTGCCCTGATATTTTCCAGCATTGTAATTTCAGTTTTTTGTTTAGGAGCCTGGGGAATGGTGTATGCCTATACACCAGAATTGTATCCAACAAAGATGCGTGCGCTGGGTAATGGCTCTTCCGGCGTTATGGCGCGAATAGCGGGTATCCTGGCGCCATATTACACGGCTTTAGTTATGGACAAGACGAATTCAATAACCGTGGTTATGATCCCCATGGCAATTATGGCATTCATTTCAGGGATCCTCGCCCTTGCAATTGGGAGAGAAACAAAGGGAATACCTGTTGAATAAATCAAGGGGCACTCGGGAACTATGATACATACTATTAAAAGTAAAAGAGGATAGGAATGTTTCGAGAACCGAGAAGTGGTAACCGGGACTCGAGAGCCAAGAATTCCAAAAACAAAAACTTTTAAGTAAAGGATCAGAATTTCAAAGTTTTCTTTCTCAGGCTCTCGGATTCCCGGCTCTCGGTTTTCGAAACTTTGTTCATACTTTTCAAAGAATATTATTGAGCAATTTTTCTTCTAAATAAAATGAAAATGAGCAAAATCATCCCGGTTGCGGCAAAACCCGCATAACCCATGATTCTAAAGGCGATTAATGTGTTTAAAAATTCTATTATATATCCACCGATTATCGAACCGAGAATATACGTCACGCCTGAGCTCAAAACCCAAAAAATGCTCTGAGCGTTAACAAGATATTTTTCATGCAATCTGAAATGCATATAGTTGAAAAGGGTATAATACATCAATATATAAGTCAAGCCATGAAGGCTTTCGATAAGCAACAGCGGTATCATCTCTGTAACATAGGTGATTAGCAAAACTCTCAAGGCGCTTGCAAACATTCCTACTATGAGAACACTTAAGTTTCCAAATTTCTTTATAATTTTTTCTGCAAAAAGCAGAAAAGGTATCTCTGTTACCGCCATTAATCCATATACTATACCCACAAAGGACTTTTCATAACCCAGCTGTCGTGAAAGAACGGGAAAGAAGGTGTTGTGAAAGCTGTTGAGGGTAATCCCAAAAATCATTCCAATGATCATTATCGTAAATGTGAACAAATTTCCATCATAAACTGGACTTATTATAGGCTTTTTGAAGGTTTTGACCTTTGATTGCGAAGTGGGGGTTAACAACAAAGGTGCAATGAAAAGGCTTGCTGAAGCAACAACAAAATACCAGATAAATCCCCATTTCACCAGTCCACCTAACAACAGGGCAGTTGCTGCAAAGCCAATGGTTCCAAAGAGCCTTATTTTTGCAAATGCACCGCCATGCTTCTTTACTGAAGCCATCATTAACGAATCGCCAAGGGGAACCGCCGCTGAAAAGAAAAAGGAGAAAAGGGTAACAGAAATAAGCCCGGGAATGAAATCATCTGAAAGATATATAAACCAGAATAAAATACCAGAAGAAATTGAAACAATAAGAAAGGCTTTTTTATCAGTTATCTTTGAGCCTACCCTGAACCAAAATGGATTTGAGATTAAAGCAATTAATGGAATCATGGCCATCAAATAGCCAATTTCTATAGGGCTGAATCCTGCAATATCGTAAAACTGACCAAGCATATTTCTTGCAGCAAGGCTTGAATATGTAATCGCTTCAAAGAAAAAATTTTGAAAAAGCACTTTATGCTCCTTTTCTGTGGGTAACTCTGGTAACTTTATGGAATATGGTTTTTGGACTTATCTTTTCCTGTCAGGGCTAAAAAGCACCCCCGCCTCCACCGCCGGATCCTCCACCTACTCCACCAGCTCCACTGCCACCACTTGAACTCGATGAAGATACGTTCGCTGATGATACTACCGATCCAAAATCTCTTGATACATATAACCCATACGGATAATACATATACATGTGACCGCCCTCTTCTTTCCATAGATCTTCTGGAACTATTTTGCTCATATGCTTTCTGACTTCTTCAGCAATTCCCAGAGCAGTTGCGTAAACCAGATATTCTTCCCAAAGAACAACAGATGATGGAGGGTATTCTGAAAGCAAGGAGTAATCTTTCAGGAAATTCTCAAAGTTTTTCCATTTCAAGTAATATTCTCTCCCTGTTTTTGTCCATCTTCCAAAAACATCAACCGGAAGGAAAAAAACAATTGCACCGGTCACAGCAAATATTCCATAAATGTATCTTGCATAATCGGATAAAAATCCCAATTCATAGGAGCTTGAAATGCTAATTAGCGTGAAGAAAGAAATAAAAATCAGGAAAACGGAATACAATTTTGAGAGCCAGGCGCCTGAACTTAGCAAGTATTTTCTTTCTCTCACTTTGCCTTTAATAAGGCTCTTCCATGCGTTCAGCTCCTGTGTAAATTTTCTTGCTTCGCTTTGCTTTCCGCGGAATCTTCTCTTCAGTTCGCCAAAATCAAAAACCTTTTCTTCCCCAAAATCAATGGCATACTTTGCAAAAAAGGAAAGCAACTGTCTTTCGGTGCTTGCCAGGTCTGTTCCGGTAGCTTTCTTAATAATTATTCCTTCCACTTTTTCTTTCTTCGGATTCACATTAAAGTCAACATATCCTCGCCTGTATAAATTTAGTATGCATGCCCCTATTCCATCGTTATCTACTCCCATGCAAAGGTTTTTCACAATAGCATTGACTAATTCCGGTTCGTCGTTTGTAGGCAATTCCCTTTCGTAATAAGCATCATAAGCGATGTTAGGTTCTCTTCCCATAAAATAGAAGATTACAAAAAGAACGACTATTGTAAGAACAGCTAAAACGACTGGAAGATAATATTTCCAGAAATTAACTTTCCCTTTGAATGATTCTTCAATGCTCTCTATATCACTTAAGCTGAAATTTCCTTTTTTTGCATTTTCAAAGTACCCTTCAGGAAACAAGAAGCGGACTTCCCCAAAGGTGCGTGAAGGCATGTTCCTCATTTCGAAAATATATCTATTGCCTTCATTTATGGCTTCAATAGGTGGATGTGAGTATATATTTATCGGGGTAAGCTTGTCAGGGAAGGTAAAGCTTGCTTTCAGATTTTTTACAGGTTGTTCCCAGCCTTCTCCCCAATATTTTCTGAAGATTTGGGATACATCGTTTCCTTCTTGCACAATTCCCTCAACTGTATACGAAATATGAAGTGTGACAGGGTCTCCATCTTTTGCTGGTGTGCGTGGGGAACCATTATAAGGGACAAGCCACACTCTTAGGTTTATCGAATTTTCTGTGCTGAAATTTTCGATTTTGGTGTAGTTCATTCCCTCAGTCCACACCCTAAGATCTCTGTATTTCACCCAGTCTGAAGGAATATCGCGCAATAATCCTCTATAAGGTTTAACCATGCGGTAATCTATTTTTTCATGCACCTGCATTGTTCCATCTTCCATTACCTTATGCTCTATTTCTGCTTTTTCAAGACGATATTTTGACTGGAAATTTGTCCCGCCAACAAATATGCTTACTATGAACCACACTACCAATGTGACTATTCCGATGATAATGCTTCTTACAACTAATTTCTTCATTTCCCCACCTCCACTATTTATTTTACCTCGAATTACATTTATTCAATCGCTTTAAATATGATATAATTTTGCTGGTTATGCAAAATTCAGCTGTCTGGTAATTAGGATAGAGAATACATGTATTTATTACGTTCGAAAAAAAGGGGAGGGACTATCATGAAGAAACTTGCGTTTGTTCTTTTTGTACTGGTTATTTCTTCTATACTGCTCGCAACTCAGTTTACCCTGACAGTACTTCACACCAGTGACCTGCATGGAAACATTTTCCCAATCGATTACGCAACAAATAGGCCATCTGATGTTGGACTTGGAAAAGTTTCAACAATCCTTAAGAACACCCTTGCGGAAAACCCGGCCACAGTTATTCTCGACACAGGCGATCTGATACAGGGGACGCCGCTCGAATACTACCACGCAAAAATTGACAACGAACCCACAGACCCTATGGTTTTAGTAATGAATCACATGGGTTATAAGGCTTCTGTTCTTGGAAATCATGAGTTCAACTATGGTATGGGGGTTCTTGAAAAGGCCATCTCCGAAGCGGAGTTTCCTTTTTTGAGTGCTAATATCGTTAAAAAAGGAACTGAAGAGCCTTTTTTCAAGCCTTATCATTTGTTCAATGTCGTCAGCGGCGATAACATTATCGTAGTGGCTTATCTTGGCTTAACAACTAAATACATACCAAACTGGGAAGAGCCAAAACATATCGAAATGCTTGACTTCCTTGATCCTGTTGAAGTCGCCAAAAAATATGTTCCGATGCTCCGTGATGTGGCAGATGTTGTCATAGTCGGCTATCATGGCGGGCTGGAAAGAGACCCCGAAACCGGAGAACCCACTGAAGATCTCACCGGCGAGAATCAAGGCTATCAGTTGATTAAAGAGGTTCCGGGTATTGATGTGCTTCTCACAGGCCATCAGCACAGAACAATTGCCACTGTTGTAGATGGAGTTGTTGTATCACAGCCCAGAAACTGGGGGAAAGTCGTTAATCGGGTCGATATAACTCTTGAATTAAAAGATGGAAAATGGGTTATCACAGATAAAGCTGTTACATCGATCTCAGCGGGAACTGTTGATGCCGATCCCGATGTTCTTGCTCTTGTTCAGGATTATGAAGACAAGGTTCAAGAATGGCTGGATCAGCCTGTTGGTATTGCAACAGGTGATTTTTACGTAGAAGATCCATTAGTAGCAAGACTTTCTGATAATCCTCTTATAGAATTCATAAACAAAGTACAGATGGAGGCCAGTGGTGCACCAATATCGTCAGCAGCTCTTTTTAATAACAGTATTAAAGGTTGGAAGGCTGGACCGGTTACCCTCAGGGACATCAACGCCGTTTATATTTATCCAAACACTCTGAAAGTTCTTAAAGTGACTGGTGCGGATATCAAGGCTGCTCTGGAAAGAAGTGCCGAATATTTCAGCCTTGAAGATGGTGAAGTAACCGTAACGAAAAGCTGGGTAGACCCCAAGCCAAGGCATTATAACTATGATATGTGGGAAGGAATAGAGTATAAAATCGCTGTTAACAAGCCTGTTGGAGAGAGAGTAATCGAGCTTAAATTCAATGGCGTTGACGTTGATCCAAATGCTGAGTACGAAATTGTTCTGAATAATTATAGGGCAGGCGGCGGTGGTGGATACTCCATGTTTGCTGGAAAGCCAGTAGTCAGGGAAATTATGCTTGAAGTCTCTGAAATCATCGCCGATTATATTTTAGAGCATGAAACCATCTCTCCAACCGTAGATGGTAATTGGACAGTAGGTGTTGGCGATGTTTATGAAATTAAGTGGAATGACACTCTTGAAAAAATCGCCGGGAATTTCGGCATTACCGTAAAAGAATTAATCGATATGAACCCATTCTTGTTAGACCTTGACAGAATAGATGCCGGAACGCAGTTGATGATTTTCAAGCCTTTTGTGCCTGAATTTGCCTTTTGATGCAATTTTGAAATAAAAGGAGGTCGCGAGACCTCCTTTTTTGTTGCTGCGAAATACACGTTGCAGTGAGGTTCAATGTATATTGTTTGATTTCCTTTTTATTCCTCAGATAATTGTTGGCTTTGCGATGTTATAATTTCACATATATCGTGATCGGGGTGATAGAGTGGAAGCTATAAAAAGGTTAAAAGCATTACTAAAAGAAATATACATTATAAATTCATCTGTCTCGCTAATGCATTGGGATCAGAGTACATATATTCCTTCAAAAGGGGCTGAAACAAGAGCCGAGGCACTTGGGTATTTATCTACTCTTGCATTCAAAAAATTAACCTCACCGGAAATGGGCGAATTATTGGAAACTCTATCTTCACAGAATTTGCTCAACTCTCTTTCAAACATTGACACTGCCCTTTTAAGGGTTGTTAAGCGGGATTATGAAAAGGCAAAAGCAATTCCACCTGAGTTATATGAAAAATTTGTAATTGCTTCATCCAGGGGGCAAAACGCCTGGGAAAAGGCAAAAAGAGAAGATGATTTTGGCTATTTTAGACCCTATCTTGAAGAGATAATAAAGCTTTTAAGAGAAATGGTAGAATTTTATGGCTATGAGAAAGATCCATACGATGCTCTTCTTGATAACTTCGAGCCCGGAATGACGACAGAGAGGCTTCAGCATATTATAGCTGAATTGAAGCCTGAGATAATAAATTTTGTTAGGACACTTTCAAAGTTACCTGCAATAGATACCTCCTTTTTAAATGGGAGATTTGCCAGACATCTTCAATCCAGGCTTTCAAAAATGGCATTAAAAGTGATAGGATATGATTTTGATGCGGGAAGGTTGGACGAAACCGTTCACCCCTTTACGATAACCATTGGCCCGGGTGATGTCAGGGTCACAACCGGATATAAACCTTCCGATTTTACAGCTTCGCTTTATGGAACCATTCATGAAGGAGGACATGCCCTTTACGAACAGGGTATTTCGCCGGAGTTAAAGTGGACTCCTCTGGCAGATGGTGCTTCCATGGGAATCCACGAATCCCAGTCGCGCTTAATGGAAAACATTATCGGGAAGAGCTATGAATTTCTTAGTTTCTTCTATCCTAAAATTCAAAAGGCTTTTCCGAAGGTTCTTGAAAACGTATCTCTTGATATGTTTTACAAGGCAGTCAACAAAGTAGAACCCTCGTTGATAAGGATTGAGGCTGATGAAGTAACTTATAACTTGCATATAATGCTCAGGTTCGAACTGGAAAAGGCTCTAATAAACAAAGAACTGGAAGTAAAAGATCTTCCAGAAGCCTGGAATGAAAAAATGAAAGAATTTTTAGGAATAGTTCCCCCGAATGACACTATGGGAGTTCTTCAGGATGTTCATTGGGGAAGCGGGATGATAGGATATTTTCCATCTTATATGCTTGGGAATCTTTATGCTGCACAGTTTTTCAATACTGCTGTATCTGAAATTCCGGATCTTCATCAACAGATCGCTGCCGGAGAAATTTCTAATCTTTTACAATGGCTGCGGGAAAAGATTCACAAACATGGCCGCGTTTACGAGCCTGACGAACTATGCAAACGTGTAACGGGTGAAGAACTTTCGCCCAGATACTTCATTGATTATATAAAAAGCAAATTCGGAAAAATATACGGTCTTTGACAGATATCGTTGGACTCCAAACTAGACCCCGTTTTCGTTGTTGGTTGTAGGTTGTGCGTATATCTGTTCAATCCTTTCAGAGGGTAAATATGTAACTTACAACAAACAACGCACAACAAACAACGATTTTTTGTTTCTCGCTTTCTCGTTCACCTTTTTCAGTTCTCGACTTATGTATCTTAACCTTTTAAGGAAGGAGATTCTTGCGAAAATACTTAAAGTAAATAATCGAAAATTAATAAAGGGATTTCTATCCTTGCCGTTTAGGATCTATCAAAATTACTCTCAATGGGTTCCTCCTTTTGAACATGAAATGAAGAAGATAATCAGGGGAAAGGGATCGCAGCTGTTAGCAAATGGGCCACATGAGTTTTTCGTTGCGACGGAAGGCAGTCAAGTTGTAGGACGCATTTGTGTCGGGAAAGATGAAGTGCTCAACAATGCAAAAGGCGTCAATCATGCTTTTTTTGCATTGTTTGAGTCAATTAATGAAGAAAAGGTAGCCCATGCGCTCTTAAATAAGGCAAAACAATGGGCTCTCGAAAGAGGTGCAGTTTATCTAAAAGGTCCGGTTTCACCTACCAATGGAGACGATTATAGAGGCCTGCTTGTAGAAAATTTCGAAACTCCCCCTT
The DNA here is from genome assembly GCF_001636545.1 of Kosmotoga arenicorallina S304. Taxonomy (GTDB): domain Bacteria; phylum Thermotogota; class Thermotogae; order Petrotogales; family Kosmotogaceae; genus Kosmotoga_B; species Kosmotoga_B arenicorallina. The sequence continues at coordinate 43,010 of NZ_JFHK01000017.1, forward strand.
CCATTTTGATGCCCTTCAATCCCGACTATTACCCAAAATTTTTTCAAAATTACGACTGCTATCTGAAATATTATGCTTTTTCCTATGACCCTCAGAAAGCCATCTCCGATAGGGAATTCAAGCTGACTGAAATCGCCAAGAGCCGTTATGGATACAAGGTAGAAAATGCCGACTTTTCTAACATGAAAAAACTATCGAGGGATCTTTACGAAATAATGCTCAACTCCATGCCCGATTGGGAGGAAGATCTTATCCCCCCTTCTTTTAATGAAATCTATGAAATGGCCAAAACAATGAAACTTGTTGCTTCCCCGGAATTGGTTATCATAGCGCGTACAGTAGAGAATCGCCCGATCGGTTTTCTTGTCGCATTGCCAGATTATAATGATGTGATCCGGAAAATCAAAGGAAAGCTTTTTCCCTTTGGTTGGATAAAGCTTCTTACGGAGAAAAAAAGAATAGATAAGGTTCGTGTAGCAATATTGTTTGTTTCAGAAGATTACCGCAATAAGGGAGTACCTTCGGCTATGTTTGTTAAAGCTTACGAGAATATAGTCAAAAATGGATATAAACACATTGAGGGTTCTTCGATAAGCTGGAAAAACTCTGTTATGCTTGCAAATGCGAAACGGGTTGGAGGAAATTTATATAAGACATACGTTGTATTTGGGAAAAATATCGCAGCAAAGCCATTATCCCTAGATGAAATTTACGGCCGGGCTGCATGGAAATTCGAAGAAATGGCCAGTGGTTAAATTCTTTTCAGCGAACTGACATAGTTGTTTATTGCTCTTGCGGAGCGTTTACCAGCTCCCATTGCTTCTATAACTGTCGCAGAACCGGTAACAATATCTCCACCGGCAAAAACGCCTTCAAGACTTGTTTTTCCAGTTTCCGGATCAGCTTCAATATATCCCCATTTATTCAATTTTATTCCGGGGAAGCCCGTTTTCAGGACAGCATTTGCTTTTTGCCCAATAGCTTCTATAACGAGTTCGACATCAACAGTGAACTCCGAACCCTCAATTGGTACAGGCCTTCGCCTCCCTGATTCATCCGGCGCACCGAGTTCCATTTTTATGCATCTGATTTTTCTGACATTGTTATTTATATCCCCCATGTACTCAACAGGTTGTGTCAGCCAGTGGAAAATTATTCCCTCCTGTACCGCATGGTGATATTCCTCAAGCCTGGCTGGCATTTCCAATTCGCTTCTTCGATATATAATCATTACTTCTTCAGCACCAAGCCTGCGGGCTGTTCTCGCGGCATCCATGCTAACATTACCTGCTCCAATAACCGCGACTCTCTTTGCTATATTCACTGGCGTGTCGAATTCGGGAAATTTATTGGCTTTTAAAAGATTAACCCTTGTCAGAAATTCGCTCGCTGAATATATGTTGTTTAAATTGGAACCCGGGATTCCCATAAATCTTGGCGCTCCAGCCCCGATTCCAATGAAAATAGCATCAAATTCCTTCCTGATTTTCTCGAAAGGAATTGTTCGCCCAATAACCTGGCCATATTCAAACTTCACACCAAGCTTTCTTATATACTCTATTTCCTTTTCCACGACAGTTTTTGGCAATCTGAATTCTGGAATACCATAAATTAATACGCCCCCAGCTTTATTAAAGGCTTCATAAATTGTTACGCTGTATCCCATTTTCGCAAGATCCGCTGCCGCGGTTAAGCCAGCAGGGCCTGCCCCTATGATGGCGATATTGCCTTTTTTTTCACTTTTGATTTCGGCATTAACTGATTCATCAGATAGTTCGAGATCTGCAAGAAACCTTTCAAGCCTTCCTATGGCAACCGGTTCGCTGCCTTTCATTTTTCCAAGAACGCATTGTGCCTCACATTGTTTTTCCTGGGGACAAACGCGCCCGCAGATCGCTGGAAGGTTGTTTGTGTCTTTCAATATCTCTATGCCTTTTCTAAAATTTTTGTCACGGATTGCTTTAATAAAGCCGGGAATATCAATTTCAACAGGGCAACCGGAAATGCAGGGACTGGTAGGGCATTGCAGGCATCTGTCAGCTTCAGCAATCGCCATTTCCAAAGTATATCCTAGGGCTACTTCTGAGAAATTTCGGATTCTTTCCTCGGGAGATTGCTCGGGCATGGGGATACGCTCTTTCAAAGCCATGACAAATCACCAACTTCCTTCTTGAACAGTTCCAGTGAGAGCTTTTCCTTTTCCTGATATTGGTGTAGTCTTTTTATAAGTTCGTTCCAGTTTACGAACCTGCCGTCAAATTCAGGTCCATCAACACATGCGAATTTCATTTCACCACCGACTTCCACCCTGCAAGCACCACACATCCCTGTACCATCAACCATAATGGGGTTCAGGGATACCCAGCAAGGGATTTCCTCGCGCAAGGCAATGGCTGAAACGAATTTCATCATAATGGTTGGCCCGATAGCCCAAATTCTGTCAAATCTACATCCTTTATTCAACAACTCTTCAAGGCGATGGGTAACAAGTCCTTTGCTTCCTGCTGAACCATCATCTGTTGTGATAATCAACTCATCGGACATTTTGCCTATTTCATCCAGGAGTATTAGTTGTTCAGCAGTGGAAGCCCCTATAATTGTCGTTATTTTGTTTCCAGTGCTTTTTAATGCTTTTATGATGGGCATGAGTGGGGCAATGCCTACTCCGCCACCAACTACGCATACTTTCCCGTAAAAATCAATCTCGCTTGGATTTCCAAGGGGACCGATTACCTCGAGAATTTCATCGTTTTCTTTCAAGGTTGCTAATTTATACGTGCTCTTGCCTACACACTTGACAATTATTCTTACTGCATTTTTAGATACGCCTGCAATTGTGAGCGGAATCCGCTCTCCTTTCTCATCGATGCGAATGATTAAAAATTGACCAGGTTTGGCAAAATTTGGTAAAGTAGAATGTTCTATGGAAAAATCGTAGATACCTGCGGCAAGTTTTGCTTTCTTTGTTATTCTGTGCGACATGTTTTCGCCTCTTTTCGTATCGTGCTAATCAAATAATATCAAAAAATCAACATTAAAAAAAAGGGCTGCTTTCATAGCAGCCATAGGGGGTAATGGAAAAGGGGGGTGTATTTTTTATTATGCAAATTCATACCAACTAATGAGTGCATTCTTTACTGCCTTTGTGATAAGCTGTATCTATATAAGATAATTCTACATTTAATGTGGTGATAATGAAGGTATTGTGTTATGCTTCCAAAGGGAGGGATTCATATAAAGAAGATACTGTGGGTTTTTCTTTTTCTGCCGTTTTTTATTGGTGCTTGCAACTATTTTTCAGACTACATCTTATCTGTCGACAATATAACCATTGAGGCTACAAAATGTAGTTATTCAGTTACTGTGACAGGCGAGAGACAAAAAAAGCCCGATATCCTTATCACAATAGGACAACCTCCTGCTAATTCAAAAGATGGTATGATAATGAAATCAGAAGTCGGAGAATTTTTCATAGATAGAGATGGAACTGTTACAATATACTTCACACTTGTGTCAGGAAGAAGGCTTCTTTCGACCCCTCTTGCTACTGTCGTGAGAGTTTTCAATTCACCTATTACGGCACCTATAATTAAAAAAGCAGCAATCAGGGATGGAAATATCTTTCTTTCCCTTCAGGGCCAATCTGAAGGTATCAAGGAATACAAAGTGAAAATTGGTTCCTATAATTACTTCAGTAAATCAGGCGTTTTTGCGATTCCGTTAGTTTCAAAACTTGATGTTCCAATTGAATGCTTTAGTATTAGGGAGGACGGCGCAATCTCCGAACCAGCGATAGCTAATATCGATCTGAGCAAAAACAAAAAACCTTCAATTGATTTAATTTTGCCTGAATACTATGATGGAAATAAAATTCCCCTTGAGTTGCATGATGACTGGACCGCACCTGAAAAACTTATTGTAAGGGCTTTTGCCGACGATATACCTTTACTTTTTGATGGAAAAGCATTGTTCCCATTATTCGAAATACCCGGCGGTGAACATCTTATCGAAATAGAAGTTATTGATGAAGCAGGTCTAAGTACAAAAAGCTCTTTTCAAATTACAATTAAAAAAGCCCTATTGAATGAAATTGCTGAACTTTATATTGAAGAAGGCGGAACTTTTAGAATAGCTTCCTGGAAATTGCCTTCATCCGTCCAGAATGCGGTATTACAGGTAATGGGTGCAGGAGAATGGACAGATATAATGGAAATCGGCTTTGAAGGGTCTGCAAGAATACCTTCAGAGTATATAAGTGATATGGGCGATATTTATAGACTGTCTCCCAGGAAGAACGATTCAATGTTCTTGCCTTCCGTCCCCGTTTTTGCAAAATTAGAGCAATCAAGGCGCGTTACGTCAAGCTATATTGTTTCTCTTTATGGTAAGGACGTAACACTTCCTTCCGGAGGCGTATATAATTTTCAGGGAAACATAGCTGTAAAATCAGGCTCACTATTAAGGATTGAATCATCAACAAGCATAAATCTCTCCCGTAAAAGCACCCTTCTTGTGAATGGTGTGCTGGAAATAGACGGGCGACGTGGAAAAGTAACAGTTTCCTCATTTGGAAGCCCGGCCATTATTCATATCGGGAGGAAGGGAACTTTTATAGCAAGAAATGTTGATTTCCAAAATGTTGAGCTCGTAGCTGATGAAGGAGCGGTAATCGTTCTGGAAAACTGTGAAATGAATGCTGATGTTATGCTTGATGTATCTTCCGCTCAGATATATAGTTCAAACATAACCGGTTCTTTTAAGATAAATAATCTGAATGAGTTGTATATTTTCAATTCCCATATTTCAGGTAGCTTTGAATCCGGTTTTGTTAAAGAGGGTATTGTTAGCAACACACAATTTGATTCAAAAGAAAGCTCTTTGAGTAACAGCAATATCAAATTCTACAATAGCGAATTTTCAACCGGGGATATTGACATATCAGGCTCATCCCATGTATATTTTTATAACTCATCTCTTAAAGTCAAAAGAGGTATAGTGAACAACGCATCTGAGCTGTACATAGAAGGCACAGAGATTTTTTGTGACGAAAAGCTTTTTATCGGCAATTTTTCGCGAATTGTTATGCCTGAGAAAGTACAGGATGAAGTACAAATAGAAAAAGACAATACCTCGGAAGTCTTCCTTTATAACAGTGGTGATTAAATGCAAAAAAACTTTGATCCTTCACCTATTAAAGATCTAAAGTTTGATCAAAAATTACCCGAAGGTAGGACAAACCACGCTACTGTTGTGCTGGCTCTTTATTCAAAGGTACCGAGAAATGTTAAAAAAATTTTGGAACTGGGAAGCGGGAGTGGTGTGGTTTCAATATTCCTTGCACATGCTTATGGTTGTGAGGTTGTTGGCATAGAAAAAAGTGATATCCTTGTTTCCATTGCAAATAGAAACGCTGAAACGAACGGAGTAAAAAAGCATGTGAGATTTGTAAATTGCTCTGTCGAAGAGACACCAGAACACTTCCAGCCAGAAAGTTTTGATATGGTTGTTTCAAACCCTCCTCATTTTCTGCATGAAGGAAAAAGAAGCCCTTATTCAGAGAGAAATAGCTGGCGTCGTCTTGACGATAAAACGGCCCGGAACTTTGTTGAAACAGCAAGGAAGATGTTGAAGAACAGAGGGATATTTTACTTCTTATTGCACCCGAGAGATTTAATTCGCTGGATAAAAATTCTCGAATCAGTAAAGTTTGGAGTTCACAGGTTGTTGCCGATTTATGGCAGTTTCAATGGACAAGCTAGATTAGTTTTGATTTCTGGCAGAAAGAACTCTAGCTCTGAACTGGTTATAGAGTCCCCACTGATATTAAATAAGGAGGAAAAGTGATGTTTATTTCCTTTGAAGGTATTGACGGCTCTGGAAAATCAACGCAAGTTAAGCTATTTGTTGAATATCTCAAAAATAGCAATTATCATTATCTACTTATAAGGGAACCAGGTGGTACAAAAGCGGGAGAAGATATAAGAAAAATTTTATTGCATCTTGATTACCGTTTATTCCCACAAACTGAATTACTTCTCTTTATGGCATCCAGGAGCCAGATTGTTCGCGAAATAATACTCCCTGCTCTCAAGTGCGGAACTGTCGTTATAGCAGATAGATTTCTCGATTCATCCGTAGCCTATCAAGGTTACGGACGGGAATTAGGTGTTGAGACGGTTAGAAGTCTAAATAGATTGGCTACCGGAAACTTGAAACCCGATCTCACCTTTTTAATCGATATTTCACCGGAAGATGCTGAAAAACGGAAACGTGCTCAAGAAAAAAATGATAAAATAGAAAGGGAAAGTTTAGATTTTTTCAAACGAGTTAGAGAGGGTTACTTGAAAATTGCAAAGGCTGAACCCGAGAGAGTAAAAGTGATCAATGGAAATGATGACCCTGAACTAATCCACACAAATATTGTCAAAATATTTGAACAACACATGAAGGAGAGAACCGGTAAATGGAGGTGATTTAATGTATTTCGATAAATTTTCGGAAGGTGCTGCACAAGTGTTCGTCACTGCCCAGGATGAGGCCAGAAGCCTTGGCCATCCTTATGTTGGGACCGAGCATTTGCTGCTGGCTATATTAAAAATCGATCGTGGAGCTGTTATAAAGATTATGAAGAAATATTCCATAACCTATGACCGGGTTTTACGGGAGGTCATGACCATGGTGGGTACAAATGTCCACCAATCTGTTGTTGGTTCTCCGCAAATGACCCCACGAGCGAGGAAAGTCATTGAATTGGCCAACGACGAGTCGAAAATGCTTGGTGAAGAAAAGATTGATGTAGAGCATATTATGCTAGGAATAATCAGAGAAGGCGAAGGCATTGCAGCGCATATATTGAAACAGATGGGAATCAATCTCGGAAAATTAAGGCGCGAAATCGTTGAGAACATAGCAAGTGATTGGGACGATCAAAATGGATCAAATATTTTCTTTGGAAAAGAACAGCAAGAATCAAGCTTGGCAATGGCTTTGAAGCAGCTTGATGGCTTTGGGACCGACCTTACAAAACTTGCACGGAACGGTAAACTCGACCCGATAATAGGCAGAGAAATTGAGCGTCAAAGGTTAATGGAAGTTCTTTCCCGCAGGAAAAAGAACAATCCCGTTTTAATTGGAGACCCTGGTGTTGGAAAAACGGCAATTGTAGAAGGCCTGGCTCAAATGATCGTAAATGAAGAAGTGCCTGAAACGTTGAGAGGAAAGGTGATTTTTGCCCTTGATGTTGCCGCTCTTATTGCTGGCACAAAATACAGGGGAGAATTCGAGAAACGTTTGAAAAAACTCATAAATGTTATTAGAGATAATAAAGATATAATTCTCTTTATAGATGAGCTTCATACTATAGTGGGAGCAGGCTCTGCTGAAGGCGCAGTTGATGCTGCAAACATTTTGAAACCTGCCCTGGCAAGTGGCGAAATTCGCTGTATCGGTTCTACGACCCCTGATGAATACAGAAAATATATTGAGAAAGATGCTGCTCTTGAGCGTAGATTCCAGAAAATTTATGTTACCGAACCAACGGTAGAGCAAACTATTCAAATATTAAGAGGAATAAGACATAAGTATGAGGCACATCATAAAGTTCATTACACTGACCAATCACTGGAAGCAGCTGTTACCCTTTCACACAGATATGTGAGCGACAGATTTTTGCCGGATAAAGCCATTGATATAATTGATGAAATAGGTTCAAGGGCGAGATTGAAAAAACTAACATTACCCGAAAGACTTAAACTCATACAGAAAGAGCTGGAACAGTTAAGGGTTGATCGTGAGAAAGCTGCTACTGAACAAGATTATGAAACTGCTGCAGCGTTAAAGCAACGTGAAAAAGAGCTTTATGAATTTTACAAAGCAGAGTATACTCAATGGCGTGAAAAGGTGGACTCTGAATTTGTCGAAATTGGTGAAGAAGATATTGCCGAAATTGTTTCCAATTGGACAGGTATTCCTCTGAAAAAGCTCGAAGAGTCTGACAGCGCGAAGCTTCTTTCCCTTGAAAATGCTCTTCATAATAGGATTGTTGGGCAGGATGAAGCGATTACCGCAGTTGCTCGCGCCATAAGAAGAGCAAGAAGCGGTTTGAAAGACCCCAGAAAGCCTATTGGAACCTTCCTCTTCCTTGGCCCAACAGGTGTTGGAAAAACTGAGCTTGCAAAAGCTCTGGCTGAGTATCTTTTTGGAGATGAAAGATCATTAATTCGCTTTGATATGTCAGAATATATGGAGCGCTTTTCAGTGTCAAGGCTTATCGGGGCACCTCCCGGATATGTGGGTTATGATGAAGGGGGTACCCTTACCGAGCAAGTTCGGAAACGGCCCTTTTCAGTCATACTTTTTGATGAAATTGAAAAGGCTCATCCAGATATTTTCAACCTATTGCTTCAGATAATGGACGATGGCCATCTTACTGATTCACAAGGGCGCCATGTGGATTTCAGAAATAGCATCATTATAATGACAAGCAATCTTGGTGGTGAATTCATCAACAAAACGAAAGCCTCTATTGGATTTGTTGATTCTTCCGGAGTGGAGGAAAAAGAATACGAATCCATGAAGTCCTCTGTTCTGGAAGAAGTTAAAAGAACTTTCAGACCGGAGTTTTTGAATCGTCTTGATGAAATGGTTGTGTTCCATCAGTTAACCAGGAAAGAAATCAAGGAGATAATTGACATCCTCATGCGTGATATGCGAAGACGCTTGAGCGAAAAGGGAATGCAGCTAACCATATCCGAAGCGGCTCAAGACTTCCTTGTAACAAAGGGTTTTGACCCCGTTTATGGCGCTCGCCCTCTAAAAAGAGCTATTCAACGCTATATAGAAGACCCCCTTTCAGAGGAATTGTTAAAAGGCCGCTTCAAAGAGGGAGATAACATTACAGCCATCTCTCAAGATGAGAAAATTGTTTTTAGAAGAGCATTAAAAAAGAAGGCAGAGGTTAGCGCAGATACATGAAAAAGAAGCAAGTTTATGTATGCAATTCATGCGGTTATGAATCGCCAGCATGGTTCGGGAAATGCCCCATGTGTGGGGAGTGGAATACTGCTGCAAAAATAGCTGTTGAACCCTCTTTTCTAAATGAAACAAATAATTTCGAAGGGCCAAGGGCTCTGGCAGATGTAAAAACCAGCGAGCATATAAGGTTCAGTTCCGGAATGAAGGAAATCGACAGGGTCCTTGGTGGCGGAATTGTACCCGGAAGTGTGATTTTGATAAGTGGAGAGCCCGGAATTGGTAAATCCACTCTGATGCTTCAGGCAGCAGCTCGAATAGCTGGCAATAAATCTGTCCTTTATATTTCAGGTGAGGAATCCGAGGGGCAACTAAAGCTCAGAGCAGAACGTCTGGGAATTTCCGGAGATCACATAAAAGTTGCAACAACCGGTGACCTTTCTTTTCTTACATCGCTTGATATAAAACAGTATTCGCTAATTGTTTTTGACTCTTTGCAAACATTGAAGCTCCCAGGTGTTTCATCCCTTCCTGGAAGTGTTGTGCAGGTTAGAGAGTGTGCCAATTACATAGTTTCACTGGCAAAGGGTAATTCAGTTCCCGTTTTCATTGTTGGGCATGTTACAAAAGGCGGGCAGATAGCAGGTCCAAAGCTGGTAGAGCATCTTGTAGATACTGTGCTTTACTTTGAGGCGAGTAAAACAGGCTATAGATTTTTGAGAACAACTAAAAACCGTTTCGGCCCTTCAGATGAAATCGCCGTTCTGGAGATGTCTTCAAAAGGGCTGGAAGAAATAAGCGATCTTTCTACTATTTTTGTGGAAGATTACGTTCCAGCCCCGGGGAATGTAATAACCGCTGTTGTGGAAGGCTCGAAAACATTCCTTGTAGAGATCCAATCACTGGTGTCAAAGCCTCTTTATGGAACACCGCGAAAACTCTCAAATGGAATTTCACTTGATCGTGTATTGCTTATCGCTGCGGTGCTTAACAGAAGAGCCGGAATTCCACTTGACAGTCTTGACATATACGTAAACGTTGCAGGGGGTCTTCAGTTGAGCGATCCTGGTGTGGATCTTGCGATGGCTTCATCGATTGTTTCAGCCTTTTTAGATAGGCCTCTGCCCGAAGGATTTGCTGCTTTTGGCGAAATTGGTCTTGACGGTTCGATAAGGCCAGCCATGTTTTCAGATCGAAGAATTGATAGGCTAAAAAATTCTGGCTTTACTTCTATTTATTCGCCCGATGGTCAAATAATTGTGAAAGATATAAAAGAATTCTTAAAAAGATTTAGGGGGAGCGATACATGAATCGCGATGAATTTTTGGAAAAACTGAGAATTGTTTCCCCGGGGACGCCTTTAAGGTTTGCCTTAGACCAGATTGTAGCGGCGAATACGGGAGCGTTGATATTTTTTGTTGACGATTTTGAAAAGTACAGTTCGCTCATGCAACCTGGCTTTTTAATTAACTGCGAATTCAATCCAAACAAACTCTATGAATTGACAAAAATGGACGGAGCAATTGTAATTGATGAGAACTTAAACAGAATAATTGCAGCAAATGTCCAGCTTATTCCGGACCCAAGCATTTCTTCAACAGAAACAGGCATGCGTCACAGAACTGCTGAACGTATGGCACGTCAAACAGGCAAGATGCTGGTGGCAATTTCAAAAAGGAAAAGAACTATAAGTCTTTTCTATGACGATTATAGTTATATGTTGAGATCTCTTGAATTGCTCATTCCAAGAATTAATCAGGCTGTCGGTACTGTGGATCAATATAGAAAGGCATTTGATAAAGGCCTTGAAGAAATCGATGTGCTTGAATCCACTTCTGTCTTGACTCTTTATGATGTGATACGAACACTTCATAAAGGGCTTATGATACTCCGGATATACAAAGATGAAGAAATGACACTGGCAGAATTGGGTAATTATGGCGATATTCCGAAAATGCAATTTGAAGAAATTCTGAGTGGGGTTACAGAGGAAATCGAAAATCTTGTGCTGGATTTTTCGAGCAAGATTCTCGACACAGAGGAGATAAACACATTAACAGAAAAACTTTTTTCATTATCGGAAAAGGAAATGTCCAACTATGTCCTTCTGGCAAAGCTTATGGGTTATGAAGTTTCTTCAACCGCCCAGACTATGGAAATGTCGCTTTTTTCAAGAGGTATAAGATTCATTAGAAAAATTCCTAAAATTCCTCTTCAGGTTGCTTTGAATATTGGTAAGCGTTTCGGTTCCCTTTCAAAGTTGATGGATAGTTCTTCAGAAGAGCTAAAAGAAGTAGAAGGAATCGGAGAAAAGCGTGCCCTTGCAATTCGGCACGCTATCGATGTCAAAAAAAGGCACGAGGATATAGATTAAGAACGATCATTCCAGATTGTCTACTCTTTCAAGAATTTCCTTCACATCTTCTGGTGTTATTTTAGTATGCTTGCTCGATTTTACTACCCATTCACCAGAGCTCCAGACATCGCTAACATAGTAGTTGTTTGATAGATCTACTATAAGAGCAGAAAGTGATTTCAGCTCCTTTTTGATGGAACTGAAGGGATTTCTCGGTTTTGCTAGCATTAAATCGGCTTCGTATCCCACTTTTATCTTTCCGAATCCCTTTTTAAAGAATTTTTCAGCAAGTTTGTAGTTATTTTCAAAAAGAATTTTTTTGAGTTCGTAGTCGATCACTTTTATATCAAAGCCTTTAAAGTGGCGCTCTGATAGTATTAGCCCCCGCGCTTCCGCAAGCAAATCGGCATCCAATAACCCTGAACCAATACAAACATTCATTCCACGCCCAAGGAAATCAGCAACATTTGATTTAAAGGTACCCGCAAACATCTCGGTTCTCAATGATTTAATAACAAACATCTGTTTACTGGCAATGACGTCCATGTCAGTCTCTCTCATATTTCCAGCATAAGCGATACCTGAATTCGGAACCATTAGTCCGTTTTTCAACAATCTATCTATCAAATGTTCCCCATATAGAGACAGACAGCGTGTATCGTCGAGATGCATATCAAACACAACAAGTACCGCTTCAATCCCGGAAGCAATGAAGTTAGCTATCTTCTTCAATTCATCCTCGCTATATTCTGCAAGTTCCGTAATGTACACAATAGGATAATAATAATCTGATTTTACTGCACCAATCCATTTGCTGATTATTTTATCAATATTCTCTTTAAAAATAACAGGACCTGTTACCAGCCGGATGCGATATTTTTCAGCAATTTCGCGAATTATTTTCGCGCTCAAAGCTTCTGAATCAAAAATAGGGCCAAAGACGGTTGTGATACCATTAAGCTGAGACAAAAGAGCTCCCATCTCGATTGAGTACCGACCTAAGTCTTTCTGTTCAGATTTTTTGAAATAGTCTATCAAATTTAAGAAATAATTAGAGCCTGTTACATTATTCAGAATGTTCTGGAATACAAGATTGCAAATGGAATTATACAAGCTCATATGAACATTGATCATACCGGGTGCTACTATTGCACCGGGTATATCAAGTTCTTCCTCATCAGATGCAGAGTATTCTTCCATTCTTCCCACACTTCTTATTACCCTTCCCCGTATTTCGACAAAACCCCGGGGGATGAAGTAATTTTCCGGATCATTCGTAAATACTGCAACATTCTTGATTATCATGAATCAATCACCCCTTTCTCTGGAGGAAGTGTAACGCAATAGATAAATAATCGATTTGATTAACCTTGGCACAATCTTAAGCCTTTTACGTGGTTCCTTTATTATTCTATAGAGCCACTCCAATCCTGCTTTCTGCATCCAGTTTGGAGCGCGCTTAATTTTATTTGCGATTACATCAAAAGATCCACCAACACCCATTGCAAGCATAGGCTTTAAAGAATCGAGATTTTTAGATATCCATATTTCTTGTTTTGGAACTCCCATAGCTACGAACAAAAGTTTGGCATTCGTTTGATTGATTAACGATACAATTTTATCATTTTCCTCTTCTGTAAAAAAGCCATGATGAGTCCCAACAATTTTCAGTAATGGAAATTTTTTCGATAAGTTTATTGCGGTTTGTTTAACAACATCTTCTTTTGACCCGAGCAAGAATATCTCCAAGCCTTCTTTTTCAGCTAACTCACAGAGTTTTAGCATTAATTCAATGCCTGGAACTCGATTTAGCTTTCGCTTCTTAAAAAACTTGATTGCCTTAATAACTCCAATACCATCGGGTACAACATAATTCACTTTTTCTACAGCTTTTGCGTATTCAGGTTTTTCAAATATTTCATAAACTATAAGACTATTTATGGTTAAAACAAAAAAACGTTTACCCGTTTTGATACCTTTCAAAAGCTTTTTCGCATTGTTATGAATGTCCAGTTCAGAAATATCAAATCCGAGGAATTTCAAAAGTGCACACCTCCATAAAATAAAGAGGAAGGCAAAGCCTTCCTCTGGTGCCGAGGGCGGGAGTCGAACCCGCACGGGGCTCTCAACCCCAGCGGATTTTGAGTCCGCCGCGTCTGCCAATTCCACCACCTCGGCCTTCGACTAAAAATTTACCATTATAAAGAGGATATGTCAAGTAATCTCTGTGGCTTTGCCCATTATAAATCAAAATACAGCTGATACTCTGCGGGTGAAGGAACACTATTAACATATTCTGCTTCCCTTTTCTTAAGAGTATACCAGTTTACAATCAAATTCTTACTAAATATTTCGTTTAGATATTCATTGTCCTTGATTAGACCTTCAAGAACAGCTTCTAAGCTAGTAGGGAAAAATCTGATTTTTTCTCTTTCGTTATCGGCCATTTCATAGATGTTTTTTTCAAGGGGTCCAAAACCCATTTCCTTGGGATCAAATCTCTGTTTGATCCCATTAATTCCCGCCAGCAGAATGGCAGAAAGGGAATAATAAGGATTACAGGAAGCATCCATAGTTCTGAACTCTATGCGGACTTTTTCAGGATTCTTGATATATCCCGGTATCCTTATTGCCGCGCTCCTGTTTGCCTTCGCAAAGGTAGCACAAACTGGAGCTTCAAAACCTGGCACAAGCCTCTTATAGGAATTTGTTGAAGGATTTGTGAAAGCCAATAGAGAGCCAGAAAGACTATGCTTCAATATTCCTGCCAGATAGTAAAGTGCGATTTGGCTCAGTCCACTGTATTCATCGCCAGAAAAGATGTTGTTTTTATTTTGATCTATCAGGAATTGATGAACGTGTAATCCGTTGCCGGCTTCGTTGTAAAGGGGTTTGGGCATAAAAGTAACTGCTAGCCCATGCTTTTCTGCGATATTTTGGATTATGTATTTTACAATGATTATAGAGTCAGCTGCTTTCAAAGCCTTTTGAAATAGAAGCTCTATTTCATGCTGTGCTGAACTAACTTCGTGGTGGTGATATTTAACAGGGATACCTATTTCCAGCATTACTTTTACAACTTCGTTTCTGAAATTGGAATAAGAATCGGCTGGCGGTGTTCTGTGGTATCCCCTTTTCTTATCTATAATATACCGATTTGAGAATTCCCTGCTGTTCCAGAAACCTTCTGAAACATCAACTTCATAAAATGAACCATTGGTATCTACATTATATCCAAAAGATTCAAATATATGGAACTCTAACTCCGGTGCCATCATAGCATCTTTTACGCCAACTTCTTCGAGTTTTTTAATTGCGTTCTTCAATACATTTCTCGGATATTGATCAAAGGGTTCAAAAGTATCCGCAAGAAAAACATCGCAGAATAAGGAGAGTGTTTTCGCATCATAAAAAGGGTCGATGAAAGCTGTATCAGGGTCGGGAATCATTATCATGTCGCTAGACTCAACTGAAGCAAAACCGAAATTCGAAGCATCAAAACCGACCCCTTCTTTGAAAAGAGTTTCGTTAAGGCGGTTTCCGGGAAGGGTAACGTGCCTTAAGCGTCCGTGGATGTCTACAACCTTTAAGTCAATGAATTCGACACTATGGGCATATTTCTCTATTATATCTTTCACAAAATCTCCTCCTTTGTTTAAGCATATCAACTAAATTTTAATGCCTGTATGCCAGTGATTCAATATACTCCCATAACCGGTTATTCAAGGCTATAGGCAATTATAAAATGCAAGCATGTCTGAACTAATGTTTTGAACTTGTAGAAGTCAAAGGATATTGTGAAATATTTACGTAATAAAAGTTTTTATATGTAGTCAGCAATTACGAAAATATGCAATTATCACATTAGAGCTACTGTGATATAATTTCATTCGAATGTGACTACCTGAAAGGAGGAAAGAAAATGAGTAAGAAATACGTATATTTCTTTGGTGGCAGCAAAGCCGAAGGCGATGCCACTATGAAAAGTCTGCTTGGCGGAAAGGGCGCAAATCTTGCTGAGATGGTAAAACTCGGTTTTCCCGTCCCACCTGGTTTCACTATTTCAACGGAAGTTTGCAAATATTATTACGACCATGGGAGGAAATACCCGGACGATCTGAAAGACCAGGTTGTCAAGGCTGTTGAAGAACTTGAAGAAGTTACAGGAAAGAAATTTGGATCACCGGAAAATCCATTGCTTGTTTCGGTACGCTCTGGAGCGGCTGTTTCTATGCCTGGTATGATGGATACTATTCTGAACCTTGGTCTAAACAACGAAACTGTGCAGGGGATGATCAATGCAACCGGAAATCCTCGCTTCTGTTATGACGCTTATAGAAGATTTATGCAGATGTTCGGAGATGTTGTCCTGGGAATTGAACATTCTTATTTTGAAGAACAGCTGAATGCTGTTAAAAGCAAGCGAGGTGTAAAGCTCGATACTGATCTTACCGCTGACGACCTCAAAGAAGTTGTGCAGAGATACATGGATGTTTACAAGAATGCAGGTCAGGAATTCCCTCAAGACCCATGGGATCAGCTTTGGAAGGCAATAGATGCCGTATTTGGAAGCTGGATGAATGAAAGGGCTATTAAGTATAGAGAATTAAACGGCATAAAAGAAGGGGAACTTCTCGGAACAGCTGTTAACGTTGTTACCATGGTCTTTGGAAACATGGGTGATGACAGCGGAACAGGTGTTGCCTTTACGAGAGACCCCAATACAGGTGAAAAGCAATTCTACGGCGAATATCTGCCCAATGCACAGGGTGAAGATGTTGTTGCCGGTATCAGGACTCCATACCCTCTCACAAAACTTGAAGAGATTATGCCTGATGTTTACAAACAGCTTCTGGATATCTTTGTAAAACTCGAGAACCACTATCGGGATATGCAGGACATCGAGTTTACCATTGAAAAAGGCAAACTGTACCTTTTGCAGACAAGAACCGGAAAAAGAACTCCTTTTGCAGCGGTTAAAATAGCTGTTGATCTTGCAGAAGAAGGACTGATTTCAAAAGAAGAAGCAATCATGAGGGTCTCACCTGAACACATTGAAACTCTTCTGCATCCTTATTTCCTTCCTGAGACAAAGCAGAACGCTAAACTCCTCGCAAAAGGCATTGCTGCTTCACCAGGTGCAGCATCTGGTGTGATAATATTCGACCCATCTGAAGCAGAACGCCTTGTGAAAGAATCCAGCAAGGACGTTATTCTTGTAAGACCCGAAACCTCGCCTGAAGATATTGCCGGGATGGCTGCTGCAAATGGCATACTTACCTCTACTGGCGGTAAAACCTCTCATGCTGCTGTTGTTGCCAGAGGCATGGGAAAAGCCTGTATCGTTGGTTGTGAAGCAATAGAAGTTGAGGAGGAAGCCGAACTCATCAGAGTAAATGGCAGAGAATTTGCAAAAGGCTCCTGGATCAGCATAGACGGGACCACCGGAGAAGTTTTTGAAGGAAAATTGGATTCTGTCAAACCACAGGGTCTTGAAGGTCCTCTTGCGAAATTGCTTGACTGGGCCGACGAAGTCAAAAAACTTGGAGTCAGAACAAATGCTGATACTCCTCGTGACGCTACTGTTGCAAGAGAATTCGGCGCTCAGGGAATTGGCCTTTGTAGAACTGAACACATGTTCTTTGATGAGGAAAGAATTCCGGCTGTAAGACAAATGATAGTAGCCAAGACTCTTGAACAAAGGCAAGCCGCGCTTGATAAACTTCTTCCCATGCAGAAAGAAGACTTTAAGGGACTTTTCAAAGCCATGGAAGGGTATCCTGTTACAATAAGATTGCTCGACCCACCTCTGCATGAATTCCTTCCCAAGGAAGAAGAAGACATAAAGTCTCTTGCGGAAGAAATGAATATTTCTTATGATGAACTAAAAAGTACTGTTGAAGAACTGCATGAATTCAACCCCATGATGGGTCATAGAGGATGCCGACTTGCTATAACATACCCTGAAATTGCCGTTATGCAGACAAAAGCCATCATCGGCGCTGCTATCGAACTATTGAAAGAGGAAGGACAAACAGTCATTCCTGAAATCATGATTCCTCTTGTTGGTCATATCAATGAATTAAAATACCTGAAAAAGATAATAGTTGACACAGCAGATGCCATGATAAAAGAAGCGGGTGTGGAATTGAACTACAAAGTTGGTACTATGATTGAAATTCCCAGAGCCGCACTTACTGCTGACGAAATAGCAAAAGAGGCTGAATTCTTTAGCTTTGGTACCAATGACCTGACCCAGATGACTTTTGGATTCAGCAGGGACGACTATGGCAAATTTGTTGGAGACTATGTCGAAAAGGGTATTCTTGAAGTCGACCCATTCCAAAAGCTCGATAGAATTGGTGTTGGACAATTGGTTAAGATGGGAACAGAAAGAGGAAGATCAACCAGACCTGATTTGAAGGTGGGTATCTGTGGTGAACACGGAGGTGAACCTTCGTCAGTAGAATTCTGCCATCTGGTTGGACTCGATTATGTTAGCTGTTCACCATATAGAGTCCCTGTTGCAAGGCTTGCGGCAGCTCAGGCATTCTTGAAGAACAAGTGATCCACTACCGATAAAATTGCGACCCCTTAAGCCTTAAGGGGTCGCGGTTTTCTTTGATGGAGGTTTGGTTATGATTGATACGCTTTTTAACTTCCTTCGAACAACGGGGTTTTCTGCATTAGGTTGGGAAAATTTGGTGATGTTCGCAATAGCAGGTGCGCTTTTTTACGTCGCAATTGTGAAAGAAGCAGAACCGTTATTGTTAATTCCCATTGCTTTCGGGATAGTTATGGCTAATATTCCCCACGAAGTAACAGGACTATTCGATGAAGGCACAGGGCTTATGTGGTTTATACAGCGCGGTCTGTATCTCGGAATATATCCCCCTCTTGTATTTCTCGGAATAGGTGCTCTAACAGATTTTTCTTTTTTACTATCAAACCCAAAAACACTTTTTCTCGGTGCTGCTGCACAAGTGGGTATTTTCATTTCCTTCATTACCGCCAGGTTCTTAGGTTTTAGCATGCCCGATGCAGCTTCTATTGGCATCATAGGTGGAGCTGATGGCCCCACTTCAATATACGTTGCAAGTCAGTATAATTCACCCTACCTCGCAATTATTGCCATTGCCGCATACTCCTATATCGCATTGATCCCCATAATTCAACCTCCAATAATGAAATTACTGACCACAAAAGAAGAGAGAAAAATAAAAATGGGAATGCAGCTTAGGCATGTTTCAAAACTCGAAAAAATAGTCTTTCCTATTGTGGGCACTATAATAATTGCTCTTCTTGTACCTAAGGCTCTTCCACTAATTGGAATGCTGATGCTTGGAAATATTCTGAGGGAAAACGGCTTAACCCAGAGATTGGCAGAAGCCGCTTCCAAATACATTTCTGATACAGCAATCATTCTTTTGTGCCTATCGGTGGGTGCAAGCGCGGATGGAAAAGTATTTCTTCAATTACAGAGTCTTGAGATTGTAGGTCTTGGAGCAATGGCTTTTATTGCAGCTACAGCTTCTGGTATTATATTTGCGAAGATAATGAATCTGTTTTCAAAGAAAAAGGTAAATCCTTTGATTGGCGCAGCCGGGGTTTCAGCTGTCCCTGATTCAGCAAGAGTTGCTCATAAGCTTGCAATAGAAGAAGATCCATCGAACTTTATCCTTATGCACGCTATGGGTCCAAATGTTGCAGGCGTAATTGGCTCAGCCGTTGTTGCCGGTGTTTTCCTTTCAGTAATTTCATAAGTGGAGGTCTGGATATGGCAAAAAAGAAATTTTATGTCCATATTAATGACAGTTTCTGTAAAAAGTGTGGCATTTGTTATTGGATTTGCCCAACCAAGACTATTGTTAAAGGCGAATTGGGAAAACCCGAAGTTACTGATCACGATAAATGTATTGGTTGCTTGATGTGCGAGAATGCCTGTCCTGATTTTGCAATCGATGTCGTTGAGCGTAAGGCGGTGAACGAAAATGTCTAAATTTGTGCTTTTGCAGGGCGATGAAGCTTGCGCACTTGGAGCAATAAAAGCTGGATGTCGCTTCTTTGCAGGCTATCCCATCACCCCCGCTACAGAAATTGCAGAAACAATGGCAAAAGAATTACCAAAAGTTGGTGGAACCTTCATTCAAATGGAAGATGAAATTGCCAGTGCCGCTGCAATTGTTGGAGCGTCTTTAGCTGGCGAAAAAGCGATGACTGCAACAAGTGGCCCGGGTTTTAGCTTAATGCAGGAAGTAATTGGATATGCGTCGATGGTGGAAGCCCCAACTGTTTTTGTTAACGTTCAGCGTGGAGACCCCTCAACCGGAATGCCAACTAAAATCGCCCAGGGTGATATCATGCAATCCCGATGGGGAACTCATGGCGATCATCCTGTAATTGCTATATACCCATCAACTGTTGAAGAGGTATACCGCTATATAGTCACTGCGTTCAATTATGCAGAACATTACCGTACACCTGTTGTCTTTCTTATGGATGAAGTGTTAGGTCACATGAGAGAAAGCCTTTATTTGCCACCAGATTCAGAGCTAAAATCTTTGCCAAGAGCCGGGGAATCAGTTCTTGAAGATGATGACATCTTTCAACCATTTATCGGCGATGACCAGATGTTAGCTGCCCCTTTGATAAAAATGGGAAAGAGTAGATTTCACGTTTCCGGGTTGGTTCATGATGAATCTGGCTTTCCAGTTGGGGCAGCTGTTGACGCAAATAGATTGCTGCGAAGGCTGGATCACAAAATACGCCTTCACGCAGATGAAATTAACATATGTGATGAATATATGACCGAAGATGCCGAGATATTGATTGTAGCTTATGGTTCTGTCGCGAGAAGCGCATTAAGAGCTGTTAAGATTGCGCGAGAGGACAAGATAAACGTTGGCCTGTTTCGTCCTATAACCATATGGCCATTTCCTGCAACAAGGCTCAGGCAACTGTTGAAAAAAACGAGCGCTGTAATAGTTGTTGAAATGAATTTGGGCCAGATAGTTTATGAAGTTTCAAGATTAAATCGCCGTGGCACAAAGCTGGAACTTCTAAGCAAAGTCAATGGAGAGCTTGTCACTCCGCAGGAAATACTCGACACAATTGCAAAGGTAAAATCTGAGGTACTTGACCTTTGAATTTATTTGACTCCTGTAAATCTTTTAAGCAATATGGAAGATATGAGAAAAAAACCTTAATGCTTTTGAAGCCAAAGGTTTTTTGTGGTAAAATATGTTGACCACATGCTCGAAAAGGAGGCAGTCTGAATGGAAATATTGAAAGTCAGTTCAAAATCAAACCCTAACAAAGTTGCAGGTGCTATTGCAGGCGTTTTATCAAAGGATAACCAGGTTGAGCTCCAGGCAATAGGAGCAGGGGCAGTCAATCAGGCTGTTAAGGCTAGTGCTATTGCATCAAGATTTCTGAAAGAGAGAGGTGTGGAGATTTATTTAATTCCCGGCTTTGTGGAAATTTCGATTAACGACGAAACAAGAACGGGAATTACTCTGAAAATTGTTGCTGGAAAAAGAGAGGAAGTAGAACCCCAGGAGGTTACTGAATCCGAAGCTTGATTTAGTTTAAACCTTTTTTAGGAGGAAAAATGAAAAAACTCAATGTTGGTGGACAGGCAGTCATCGAAGGTGTGATGATGAAGGGTAAGCGTACGGTCGTGGCTGTACGTGATAATGATGGAAAAATAATCACTAAAGAGATAGAGGGGGCCGTGAAAAATCCGGCCCTATTTTCTATCTGGTTCTTCAGAGGGCTTTTAGCTCTTTATGAAGCTCTTGTTATTGGAACAAAGGCTCTGGGTTTTTCAGCCGAAGTAACCGGTGAAGGCGAAATGACGAAAAAAGATATAATAATTACTTTCTTGATAGCTTTCGCTTTTGCAATAGGTATGTTTGCGCTCGGGCCTTTGGTTATCGCACAATTACTGGTATCAAAAAGCAACCCCGGCATATTCGCTCTTGTTGAAGGCATTATAAGAGCGGCATTTTTTATAACTTATGTCTGGGTTATTTCGCTGTTTAAGGACATCAAACGTGTTTTTGAATATCATGGTGCTGAACATAAAGCGGTTTATACTTTTGAAAACAACGAAGATTTAACCGTGGAAAATGCAAGAAAACACACAACTTTGCATCCGCGCTGCGGCACCAGCTTTTTGATTTTGACATTGTTTTTTGCAATTGTAGTATTTGCTATTCTCGGTTACTGGACAAGCCTTAATTTCATGTGGAAAATAATATCAAGGATTGTATTCGTACCCATTATTGCTTCATTGACTTATGAATTTCAAAGGCTCACGGCGAAAATAATAGACACTAAATTAGGGAAGGCATTGGCCTCTCCCGGGTTGCTTTTTCAGAAAATTACCACAAGAGAACCTTCAGATGACCAGTTAGAAGTTGCGCTCGTTGCTTTGAAAGAGTCGCTGAAAGAAAAGTAAATTACCATCGAGTTGTTATATCTATTCGGCTTACTTCAGGTACAATTTCATATTTCCGAAGCAGCCAGCGTATATCTTTTACACAATAGATTCTCACAATTTGTATCAAGTTGTTACTGATAAGGTGATAAGCTGGATAGCGCTTTTCAAACTGTTCAAAGTTCAGGATGTCTCCCAGTTTGTCATCAAACAAATAGACATTACTGCTGAGAAATTCATCGGGATGGGCTAGTGAGAGTTTATATGGTGTATCGATTCTGAACAGATCATCAAAATCTGTCAAAAGCTCCAATAAGATCTTTTTATCAGCGTTTTCAGCCTTTTCTCTGGCTTCTTCGAGTTTTAACTTCATTTTGGATAACGCATCCTGAGCAACCGAACCACTAACAACTGATGGATCTACTCCTGTTGTTGAGAAAGAAATTTCCATAATCAACTTCCAGAGATTCCTTTCCCTAAACCTTTCAACATTGATATATGCCTGAAGTAGCTCTTTTTCATTCGGGGCAAGTTCAGAATCTAATTCTCTTGAAAGAAGATGATTCTTTACTTTTCTTTCATTATCTTTCATTTTGGCAGCTAACTTTTTTATTAATTCATTAAATCGAAGCTCTACCTCATCAAGAAGCATATTGTCTGTCAACTGCAGAAAATCGACAATCTTTTCAAGGCGTTCTGGCAAATTTAGGGGATTGTAGGAAAACCTGAGAATATCCTGTATCATCAGGTCAGCAGCTCTTGCGGTTTTATGGAAATACACATTTTTGTACATCATGAATCTCGAAAAAAGCGTAGTGTATATATCATCAATTACTTTAAGGCTGTAAGCAAGCTTGTTTTTATCTATTACCATAGCGCCTCTTATAATTCTTTCAGGTGAGCCCGTCCCAAAATACCTTGTTCCGGCGAAATAGGAATCTCTCAGTACGAAATCCAGTCTGTCAGCCCCTAATGGCCCCTGAATGATATTGAAATCCAAACTTCCTTCTAACTCTCCCTCAAAGACCTCATTTATTCTCTCAAGGAGCTCTTCCACAGCCTCTGAAAATTCAACTTTTTCACCAATTATTGCTTCGAGTTCTGTATTTATAGCCGCTTTCAATTTTTCATCCTTGATGTTTTCGTAGTGCTTTTGTAAAATATCCGGATAATATTCGAGCAGGATGCGCTTTCGGTAAGTGTCGTGCCCATGCTCAAAGCCTGCTTTTGAAAAAACAGCGTCATCAAATTGGTGGCTATATGGGCCATGACCAATATCATGCAGTAATCCTGCCAATCTCAAAATTCTTTCCTTTTCAAGATTATCCGGAAAAAGGTGTCTTGCATACATGCCCGCTATGTGCATAGTGCCCATAGAATGTGATAATCGCGTATGCGAAGCCCCCGGGTATACTGTTTCTGCCCCTGCAAGTTGCGACAAAAATCTAAGCCTTTGGACCGGTTTAGTATCCATGAAAAGTATTTCAAGTGGATAAAGGTATATTTCCGTGTAAATGGGATCCCTCGAAACCTTGAAATACATAATGATTCCCTCTCTTTAGTTGTAAAAATGCCTTCGCGACAATTATAGCATTAGCATGTTATAATCATTGCAAAACTGCAAAGGAGGGAGATAATGGAAGAGTTAAGCACAAGGTACGATCCCTCAGAGATCGAAAATAAGTGGTACGATTTTTGGAATGAAAAAGGATATTTCAAACCGCGTGGTAGTGGTGCCCCTTTCACCGTGGTTATACCGCCACCAAATATTACAGGAACAATCCATATGGGCCATGCATTGAATCTAACTTTACAGGACATCATTATAAGATACAAACGTATGAAAGGCTTTAAAACGCTCTGGGTTCCAGGAGAAGACCATGCCGGGATTGCCACCCAAAACGCAGTAGAAAAAGCACTTGCACAAGAAGGACTTCATAGAGATGATCTTGGTCGCGAAAAATTTCTTGAAATTGTTTGGGACTGGGCAAATAAATATCGAGCAAGGATTGTGGAACAGATAAAGGGTATAGGTGCTTCTGTGGATTGGAGCAGAGAGCGGTTTACTTTAGATGATGGATTAAACCGCGCCGTGAAAAAAGCCTTTGTTGACTTATACAACAAGGGACTGATTTATAAAGGGAAATACATTGTAAATTGGTGCCCTCGTTGCCATACTGTTCTTTCAGATGAGGAAGTAGAGCATGAAGAAGATGAAGGCGCATTCTATCATATTAAATATCCATTCAAGGATGGCTCTGGTCATGTTATCATAGCCACTACACGCCCGGAAACCATGCTTGCTGATACCGCAGTTGCTGTACATCCATCTGATGAAAGGTACAAGTCGCTTGTTGGCAAAAGGGTAATTCTTCCTCTGGTAGGAAGGGAGTTAACCGTTATAGCCGATAGATATGTAGACCCGTCTCTGGGGACAGGATGCCTGAAAGTCACACCGGCCCACGATCCAAATGACTTTCAGATAGGAATAAGACATAACCTTGAAATGATCGAAGTAATTGGAAAAGACGACAAAATTAATGAAAACGGTGGCAAATACGCAGGAATGGATAAAATAGAAGCGCGTAAAGCTGTTGTCAGGGATCTTGAAGAGCAGGGTTACCTAATGAAAATCGAACCTATAAAGCACGCAGTAGGTAAGTGTTACCGCTGTAATACAACCATTGAGCCCCTTCTATCTGATCAATGGTTTGTAAAAACCAAACCTCTTGCTGAACGCGCTATCGAGGCAGTTGAAAAAGGCGAAATCGTATTTTACCCTGAACGATGGAAAAAAGTCTACCTGAATTGGATGTATGAAATCCGTGATTGGTGTATATCCAGACAGTTGTGGTGGGGGCACAGGATTCCCGTATGGTACTGTGACTATTGTGGGGCTACCATGGCTTCTGAAGAGGATTTAAATGCATGTCCCCATTGTGGATCCAGTAATATCCGCCAGGATGAAGATGTGCTTGACACATGGTTCAGTTCCCAGCTATGGCCTTTTACCACTCTTGGATGGCCAGAAGCAACAGAAGACTTGAAAACTTTTTATCCTACGAGTACCCTTTTTACTGCTTTTGACATAATATTTTTCTGGGTAGCAAGAATGATCATGGCGGGTTATCAATTTATGAACGACAAACCCTTTTCCCATGTTTATATCCACCAGCTTGTAAGGGACAAAAAGGGAAGAAAAATGTCGAAGTCGCTTGGAAACGGAATTGATCCGCTTGAAGTAATCAAGGAGTATGGAACCGATCCCATGAGGTTCACATTAGCCATGCTGGCAGCCCAGGGTCGCGATATCAAATTGGATTCCAGGTTTTTTGACTCTTACAGGAAATTCGCAAATAAAATATGGAATGCAACGAGATTTGTGCTTATGAACCTCGATGGTCATAAAAGTGTAGAAATCAGTTCACTGGATCTTGAATTGGAAGACAGATGGATTCTTTCCCGGTTGCAACATACTATCAAAGCTGTTACAGATGCGCTCGAAGCTTATGATTTCAATATAGCTGCAAAGAAGATATATTCATTCTTCTGGAATGAATTGTGCGATTGGTACATCGAAAGCGTCAAAGAACGTTTAAAGGGAAATCACGAGGAAAGAAAGGTTGCTCAAAATGTACTTGTTAAGGTGCTTGACGATTCTCTAAGACTACTTCACCCATTCATGCCTTTCATCACTGAAGAATTATGGCAGAAACTTCCTGTTGATGGTGATGCGATCATCATTAGCAAATGGCCTGAACCTAATAAGGATCTTATCGATATTGAAGCTGAAAGCACTTACAAGAAAATTATTGATATTGTAAAAGGGATACGTAGCTTGAAAGCAGAAATGAATATCCCGCCTTCTACAAAAGTGAAGATTTACTCTGTTGGAGCTCCTTTTGCCGAAAAGGTTTCCGATATGATTTCATTACTGTCAAATTCTCACAGGTTGAATCACGAAAAATCAAAAATAGCTGGCAGTGCAACTGCTTACACATCAGAGGATTTCACTCTTTACGTGGAACTCGGTGAAATCGATCTCAGCACTGAGCTGAAACGGTTGGAAAAGAAAATCAAGATCCTGGATACAGAAATATCACGGCTTGAGAAAAAACTCAGTAATGAAAAATTCATAGAACAAGCACCTGAAGAAGTCGTCGAGGAAACGAAAGAAAAGCACAGCGAAATGAAAGCCCAACTGGAAAGGCTCAAGAGACTCATTGTTGACTTGAAGGTTTAGAATTATGGATTACAAAGAATCTGTTGAATATCTTTACAACTCGAGACCGTATGGCAAGATAAAATACGGTCTCTTTCGTATGAAAGAACTAATGGATAGAATGGGCAATCCACAGGATAGCTATCCTGTGATTCATATTACCGGCACTAATGGAAAGGGAAGCGTTGCAGCAATGATCACTTCTGTGCTCGTGCAAATGGGCTTAAAAGTTGGCCTGAATATCTCTCCTCACATTATTTCTTTTCGAGAAAGGCTTCAGATCAATCGCCAGCTGGTTCCCGAGCACAAAGTAGCTGAACTCCTTGAGGACATAGTACCACACCTTCATGAAATGGACAAAAAGGGTGAGGAGTTTTCACCGAGTTTTTTTGAAGTGGTTACTGCGATGGCTTTCCATTACTTCCGTCAGGAAAATGTGGACGTTGCAGTTATAGAAGTAGGACTGGGTGGGCGGTATGATGCAAGCAACATCCTTAAAAAGCCTTTGGTTTCAGTGATTACCACTGTCGGGCTTGATCACCGCAAGATATTAGGAAACACCGAAAAGGAAATTTCCAGAGAAAAAGCGGGTATAATCAAACCGGGAGTACCTGTTGTATCTGGTGTTACAAGACCATCTATCAGACGTGTAATAGAAGGTATTGCCAGGGAAAATGACTCAGAATCCTTTTTCCTCTGGCATCATTTTGATGCAAAGCCTATAAAAATGGCTCTTGGTAATAATCTTTTTGAATATATAGGTGAAAATTATTATGGAGATTTGGTAATGCCTTTGAATGGCACTCATCAATATCAAAATGCCGCTATAGCTATTAAGACACTGGAAATTGCCGTAAAAGGATTAAAAGAAAATCTTTCGGTTGATGTTTTAAGACAGGGCCTTTCAAAGACACAATGGCCCGGTAGATTTGAATCTCTAAGAGCTTTTGGAAAGCAAATCGTTCTTGATGGAGCTCACAATCCTGATGGGATACGCACCTTTGTTGAGAGTGTCAGGAGTTACTTTAACAATCAGAGAATAAGGATACTTTTTGGAGTTTTAGATGATAAAGATTACATAAATAACATCAGATTGCTTTCGGAAATCGTTGATGAAGTCATAGTAACTAAAGTAAGTAGTCATCGCAGCAACTCACCCGAAAGAGTCTTCAGGGAATGGAAAAAATACCGGGACAACGCAATTTATATTGAAAATCCCAAAGATGCCTTTTGTGAACTTCTAAATACCGAGAAACCTGTGGTTTTTTGTGTTGGATCGTTATATCTTATAAGCGAGATAAGGAATGTCATTTTCGGAGGAAAAGAAAATGCTTGAAGGACTTGAAGGTATCGTTAAAAGAATCAATGAAAATTATGTATTGGTTAAAGCCGGCTTTTTCACCTTTGGACTTAACTGCCCGATTTCTACCGTAGAAAGGCTGAAGGTGGGTGAACATTGTGATTTTCTCATATATATGAGTTTTCCACAGGACAAAGCTCCGGAGCTTTTTGGATTCCTTACCGATGAAGAATACGAGGTCTTTTCTGCTTTAATTAAAGTAAATAAAATCGGCCCGAAACTCGCACTGAAAATCCTGTCTGGAACGAAGCCCAACACTCTGAAAAGCTTAATTGCTACAAGAAATCTCGAAGGACTTTCGCACCTTCCCGGATTGGGAAAGAAAACCGCCGAGCGTTTGATAGCTGAAATTGGACACTTATTTGAGGGTGAATTTGAATCTGGAACGTCAGAAATGAAAGACCCAAGAGTTGAAGACGCGGTCAATGCTCTTGTATCACTTGGCTTTGACAGGAGACTAACGCTTAAGACTATCTCAAAGGTTATGAAGGAATTTCCAGATCTCGACACCAGCGAATTGATAAAGGAATCTTTGAAAAAGATACGTTAAAGAGTGATTTTCACTCTCGATATAAAAAGTAACAGATAAACGTATAACATCTAAGGGGGTAGAAAAAATGAAGGCAATTGTTCTGGCAGCCGGGCTGGGCAAAAGAATGAAATCCAGCCTTCCTAAAGTAATTCATAAAATCCTCGGCAAGCCAATGGTAAATTGGGTAATTTCTTCTATTATTAAATCAGGAATAAAGACTCAAGATATAACAGTAGTAACAGGCTATAAAGCTGAAATTGTCGAAGGGTTATTGCCTGAGGGCGTGAAAAAAGTAAGGCAGAACGAACAGCTTGGAACAGGACATGCTGTCATGCAAGCTATGAAAACCATAGAGGGCAATGATCCGATTTTGGTGATTCCAGGGGATGTTCCCCTTATAGAGCCCCATACAATAAAAAGGCTGCTTGAAGATGCTGTTAAAGGCTACGAAACCTTAGTTTTGACAATGAAACTCGATGACCCTGCTGAATATGGAAGAGTCATAGAGAAAAATGGCAAAATCCGCATAGTGGAAGCCAAAGACGCTTCACCTGATGAAAGAAAAATCAGTGAAGTTAACACGGGGATTTATGTTTTTGATGCACAATTTTTAAGAAATGCTTTGGAAAAGCTATCTCCGGACAATGCTCAGGGAGAATATTATCTTACAGATGTTGTGCAGTTTGCTCAAAAGGCAAAAAAGCTTATTATAGGCGATCCTACTGAATCCATCGGAATCAATAATAGAATTGAATTATCAAGAGCACAAAAGGTAGCACAGTTAAGAATAAACCGCAGACATCAGCTTAATGGAGTAACAATAATTGATCCGGATAGCACCTATATTGATCCTGAAGCGGTTATTGGAAAAGATACTGTTATAGAACCAATGACTTTTATTTATGGGAAAACAACTATTGGCGAGAGATGCAATATTGGTCCTTTCACTCGCGTTTTTAACTCGGCAATACATAACGACGTAACCATTGTTAGGTCTGAGGTTGATGAAGCCGTTGTTCACAATAACTGCTCGGTTGGACCTTTTTCAAGATTAAGACCGGGTGCGATTTTATTAGAAGGCGTAAAAATAGGTAATTTCGTGGAAGTCAAA
This sequence comes from Kosmotoga arenicorallina S304, assembly GCF_001636545.1. Taxonomy (GTDB): domain Bacteria; phylum Thermotogota; class Thermotogae; order Petrotogales; family Kosmotogaceae; genus Kosmotoga_B; species Kosmotoga_B arenicorallina. Next base: position 72,002 of record NZ_JFHK01000017.1, read on the forward strand.
AAGGCTACGATCGGAAAAGGCAGCAAAGCTCAACATCTGACATATATTGGAGACGCTGAAATTGGAGAAAATGTCAATGTTGGTGCAGGCACAATAACATGCAACTACGATGGTAGAAGAAAGCACAGAACAGTTATCGGAGACGGTTCTTTTATTGGAAGCAATACGGCACTTGTAGCCCCGGTAAATGTTGGTAAAGGAAGCGTTATTGGCGCTGGTTCTGTCATCACAGAAGATGTACCGGATTATTCACTCGGGTTAGGAAGAGCAAGACAGGTAAATAAAATCGACCGTTACAGAAAAAGTGAGAAGGGAGAATGAAAAATGCCTTTCCATTCTAATGAAATGAAACTTTTTGCTGGCACCTCGAATGTCTCGTTAGCTAAAAAGATTGCCAGACATATGGGCATACAGCTGGGAAGTTGTGTGCTCGGAAGGTTTTCAGATGGCGAGATTAACATCAAGGTTGATGAAACCGTAAGAGGACACGATGTTTTTATTGTGCAATCAACTTCATCTCCCGTTAATGAGAATCTTATGGAATTATTGGTAATGATTGACGCGTTCAAAAGAGCTTCAGCTCATTCTATTGCTGCTGTAATTCCATATTATGGATACGCTCGTCAGGATAGAAAAGCTAGAGGAAGAGATCCGATTACCGCAAAGCTTGTTGCAAATCTATTGACAATCGCAGGTGCTACGAGAATAGTTACAGTTGACCTTCATGCAGAACAAATCCAGGGATTTTTTGATATACCTGTTGATAATCTGTATAGCTTCCCGGTTTTTTCAAAACACTTTTTGAACAGCAACATTGTTGATATGAACAATATCGTCGTTGTTTCGCCGGACATAGGTGGCGTAAAAAGAGCAAGCAAATTTGCAGCAAAACTTGGCGCCCCGCTGGCAATACTGGACAAGAGAAGGCCCAGAGATAATGTTGCGGAGATCGTGAATATCATTGGGGAGGTTGACGGGAAGACAGCCCTGCTCTTTGATGATATAATAGACACCGGCCGTTCTCTGGTCGAAGCGGCAAAAATGTTAAAAAAACATGGCGTAAAGAGAATTTTCGCTTGTGCAACTCATGGTGTATTCTCCGGCCAGGCTCTTGAATTAATAGCAAATTCTGAAATAGAAAAGGTTTATGTCACAGATACAATACATCATGAGCAATTGCCTGATAATATAGAAATATTATCCATAGCTCCGCTGCTTGGAGAAGCATTATTGAGAGTACGCAAAAACTTATCAGTAAGTATTTTGTTTAGATAGAGGAGGGATTCCTATGCACGAATTGACATTTACTGTTGAGCCCCGCAGTAAAGACGTAAAAGCCAAGGATTTGCTGAAAGCCGGGAAAATTCCTGCTGTAGTGTATGGTCCGGATGTTGAACCCATGAACATTTCTCTTGATAAAGTAGAAGTGGTAAAGCATATTAACCATCTCTCCGAGACCACTATTATAACCCTGGCTTTTGAAGAGGATAATGAAAAGAAAGAGTTGCATGCTTTTTTGAAGGCTGTACAGCGTGACAGGGTTAGCGACGCTGTAATGCATCTCGATTTCTATGTTCCATCCAAGGGGCACAAAATGGAAATACACGTTCCTATTAACCTCTTAGGCAAAGCAAAAGGCGTAGAAAAGGGTGGAATTCTTGAACACATAGTTATGAATCTTCCGGTCGAGGTTTTGCCGAAAGACGTAGTTGATAGCATTGACGTTGATGTTACTCACCTCGATCTGGGTGATGTCTTGAGAGTAAAGGATCTTCCTTTGCCCGAAGGTATCAAACCGCTCCTTGACCCCGAAGAAGCGATTGCAGTTATTGAAACACCAAGAGCTGCTCTTGTAGAAACTGTTGAAGAAGTTGAAGAAGAAGTTGAACCTGAAGTTATCGAAAAGGGAAAGAAGGAAGAAGAGGAATAATAAATGCGTGTTTTTATAGGATTGGGAAATCCTGGCCCACGTTATGCGCTCACCAGACATAACGTGGGTTTTCTATTCATTGATGAAATGCTTAAAAAATGCAGGATTATGGAAATCCAAAAAACAGAGCTATATCAAGCTTATATAGGGGATTTTCATAACTGCAAAGATGTTTTGCTTGTTAAACCTTTGACATATATGAATTTGAGCGGCATTGCTGTAAAGAAAATTTGCCAGGACTTCGCCATTGATAGTATGAATGAAATTATTGTTGTGTATGATGATATTTGGCTCCCACTGGGTAAAATACGCATTCGGAAAAATGGTGGCGATGGTGGCCATAATGGCATTAAGTCAATAATCGAAGAAACGAACACGCTTGAATTTCCAAGATTGAGAATAGGTATTGGCCCTAAACCCGAGAGTGATCTTGTAAATTACGTTTTAGGTGAATTTTCAGATGATGAACTGAACCTTTTGTGGAAAGTTTTGAAAGTTTCGCTAGAAGCAGCAAAAGATCTATGTGTAAGTGATATATTGAAAGTAATGTCCCGTTATAACAGTTTAGAGGTGAATTGAATGCAATTTCGACTCAATTTGCCCTTTGAGCCCAGCGGTGATCAACCGGAAGCCATAGAGAAACTGGTAAAAGGACTTAATAACGGTTTCAGATTCCAAACACTTCTCGGTGTCACCGGCTCAGGAAAAACTTTCACTATGGCTAGCGTAGTAGCAAAAACACAACGGCCAGCATTGGTAATATCACCTAATAAAACTCTTGTTGCCCAGCTTTATAGAGAGTTCAAAACATTTTTTCCGGAAAACAAAGTGGAACTATTTATAAGCTATTATGATTATTACCAGCCCGAGGCCTATATCCCTACAAAAGACCTATACATCGAAAAAGATGCTCAAATAAACGATCTTCTTGCCAGAATGAGGATATCTGCCTTAAAATCAGTCTTAACCCGAAAAGATGTTATAGTTGTTGCCAGTGTTTCGGCGATTTATGCAAGTGGTGACCCGAGAGATTTCCAGGAACTAAATATAAAGCTTGAAAAAGGTCAGAGGATAAATAGAAAGGAACTTTCTCTTAAGCTCTCATCATTGCAATACAATCGCTCAGAAGATACTTCTGCCGGTGGTGTTTTTCACCTGAAGGGTGAAACGATTGAGATATTTCCTCCATATGAAGATTTCGGAATTAAGTTATATCTCTTTGATGATGAAATAGAACGGATAACTTATTTTGACCCGTTGAACAGAAATACTATTGAAGAAATTGACAAAATTGTCATCTACCCGGCAAAGGAGTTTGTAACTACTGAAGAAAAGATTTCACGGTCAATCAAGAACATTGAAAGAGAACTTCGTTTACAGATAGACCTTCTGGAAAAAAGCGGAAAATACCTGGAAGCTCAAAGATTGAAGCAAAGAACGCTATATGATATCGAAATGTTGGAAACTCTTGGATATTGCAGCGGGATTGAAAACTATTCACGCTTTTTTGACGGTAGAAATCCTGGAGATCCTCCCTTTACCCTTCTTGATTACTTTGATAAAAATGAGTTTATAGTATTTATTGATGAATCCCATATTGCTGTACCCCAGCTCAGAGCGATGTATAGAGGAGACTTTTCAAGAAAGAAAAATCTTGTTGAGTATGGGTTTCGGCTTCCCTCAGCATTTGATAACAGGCCTCTAAGATTTGAGGAATTTTTAGAAAAAACCGGGCAGGTTATCTTTGTTTCTGCAACCCCAGCTGATTATGAGATTTCCGTTTCTTCTCAGGTAGCAGATCAAGTAATTCGTCCCACCGGTCTTATAGATCCTGAAGTTGTTGTTAAACCAACTGAGAATCAGGTAGATGATTTCATCGAAGAAATGAGGAAAGTAAAGGAACGAAACGAAAGAGCCCTTGTAACAGTATTGACCAAGAAAGCTGCTGAAATGCTAAGCAGTTACCTCAATGAAATGGGAATAAAATCTGAATACCTCCACTCTGAATTGGATGCGGTTGAAAGGGTGGAAGTGCTCAGAAAATTAAGAGAAGGGTTTGTCGATGTTGTGGTTGGTGTTAACCTTCTAAGGGAAGGGCTTGACCTTCCCGAAGTTTCTCTTGTTGCTATTATGGACGCTGATAGAGAAGGGTTTTTGCGTTCCGAAACAACATTGATTCAGACTATTGGTAGAGCCGCTCGAAATATAAATGGTAGAGTATTGCTCTATGCGGATAGAATAACGAATTCAATGAAACGGGCTATTGACGAAACAAACAGGAGAAGACTTAAGCAGCTTATATACAATAAAGAGCATGGCATAACACCTGAAAGCATCATCAAGCCCTTGTATAAAAATATATTCGAAGAGGCAAGTTCTCAAAATGAAAAGGAAGAAATTGCCAAAAACACATATCTTGAGGGTATAATGGCTTTAAAGGAAAATCTTGAAATCGATGACTATGTTGCCCTTCTTGAAGAAGAAATGCTTAGAGCGGCAAGTGAGCTAAGATATGAAGACGCAGCGGTTTTGCGAGACGAAATTTACAATGCCAAAAGAAAAGGTGAGACAAAAAAATGAAGATCGTATCCACAAACAAAAAGGCAAGATTCCAATACCACCTGCTTGAAACCTTTGAAGCAGGCATTCAACTTCTCGGTACTGAAGTGAAATCACTTAGGCAAGGCTCTGCATCTCTGAGTGAGGCATTTTGTAAATTTGAAAATGGTGAACTGTACTTGATCAATGCAAACATTAGTCAGTATAGCCATGGCAGCCATTGGAACCATGATCCTTTGCGGAAAAGAAAGCTGCTGCTTCATAAAAAGGAGCTCTTAAGAATAAGCCAGAAAGTCAGGGAAAAGGGACTTACAATTATTCCAACAAAGATTTATTTCAACAAACGCGGTATTGCCAAGGTGGAAATTGCTCTGGCTAAAGGAAAGCGACTTTACGATAAAAGGGAAGACATCGCAAAGCGTGACCTGGAAAGAAGACTGAAGCGAAAGCTTGACATATAATTGTTTTGATTTGCTAATAAAAAGCTTTATAATTAATAATAGTCCATCTTACTATGATTTGTAAAAGCAATTATTCTTCTGTGCTATAATTCCAATGTGATATTAATAGGGAGGTGTAATTATGAAGAAAACCTTAGCTGTATTGATAGTAGCACTATTATCCATTGGTGCCTTTGCTGCTATTAATCTGGGAACTAGTCTCGTGATTCATGCGACAGATGTGGGGGACGGCAAAGTTACATTACCAGGTGCTTCGTTCAAAGCCGCGATACCCATTAATGACGATGTAGGACTTTCACTCGATGCCCAGGTAGTTCTTTTAGGACTCGACGACAAAGCTGGGCTTCTCAGTCTTGATTTTTATATCAATATCATTTCAGACCCTGATCTTGTAAGTATAAAACTTCTTGTCCCCATGGGATTTCTTTTTGATACAGTTGATGGTTCACCAGATACTGCCTTTGGCGATATACATGTCGCTGCAGGACTCGGTCTGGAACTCTCAGCTCCTTTAAGCGAAAAATTAGCTCTTACAGGTACTTTGAAAGCTTTTAGAGTGCAGAGCTACCCCGCTAATAACTTTGTTTCCGGTATCTTTGAGTATTTCACCGGAGGATTGGGTGTTGTCTGGAGCTTCTGAGCTGATTGAATGAAAATTTTTATCGCTATCGCATTTTTGATATCTTTTGGAGCATTGTGTTTTGGATTTTCAGGGGTTGATAAGTATTTGCATTTTTCTGTGAGTTTTTCCGCCTATGGCTTTTCCAGTTATTTTCTGGGAGACATAGGCGGTTTAATTTTTACATCATCTATTGGAATTGGAAAAGAAGTGAGGGATTTCTTTTCTCCTTTTGGCACAGCGGAAATTGGCGATTTATTAGCTGATATGGCGGGTATAATTGCTGCGCGAATATATATTAATGAACAGTTCGCATCCAAGCCTTTAATCGTTCTATATATTCTTTTTTGATCGGTTTTTTGCTTACCCGGTGCTCCTTTCACGAGCTTGACAAATGCTTATATTGAAGATAAAATATATTGACCCTTGCTCGGTACAAGGCAAAGCCTGTACTTGGCTTGAGGATTTTATGGAGGAGGAATAACATGGGAGTAGACAGAGAACAAATAGTTAAGGAATTTCAGATTCACGAAAAAGATACAGGTTCAGTAGAAATCCAGATAGCCATTTTGACTGCCAGGATCAAACACATAGCTGAACATCTTAAAACTCATCCCAAGGATTTCCATTCACGAAGAGGATTATTAAAGATGGTTGGCAGAAGAAGAAAGATGCTCAGATATCTAAAAAACAACAAGCCTGAGATTTATAAGGAACTCATAGCTAAACTTGGAATTCGTGGTTAAAAAATAGTAAAAGGGGGAGCTTTGGGCTCCCCCTTTTTTCATTTGTATTGATAACATGCAATATATTTGCAAGCTGGTATAATTGTTTAGGAAAACATAAGATAAAGAGGTGTTATTATGAACGATTTTAAAACATGGGAAAAAGAATTGTTTGGCCGAAAACTCATAGTGGAACATGGAAAAATGGCTAAACAAGCTCATGGAGCTTGTTTTGTGAAATTTGGCGATTCCGCGATTCTTGCCACAGTTGATGGAAATGAAGAATCCAATGAAGGTGCAGATTTTCTTCCTTTGACGGTTGAATATCAGGAAAAATTCTACGCTGCAGGCAAAATTCCGGGTGGATTTATCAAAAGGGAAGGTAGGCCAAGCGAGAATGCCGTTCTGTCAGCAAGGCTTATTGACAGACCCATAAGGCCTTTGTTCCCTGATGGTATGACAAATGAGGTTCAGGTTATAGTAACCGTGCTATCTGCGGATCCGGATACACCACCAGATACCATGGGAATATTCGCAAGCTCGCTTGCATTAAATATCTCCCCAATTCCTTTTGAAGGTGTGGTTGCAGGTGTAAGAGTGGGTTACATCGATGGTGAATATGTTATTTTCCCCACCGTTGAACAACTTGAAAAGAGCATGCTGGATATTGTTGTTGCCGGAACAAAAGATGCCGTTACCATGGTTGAAGGGGAGGCGAAGGAAGTATCAGAAGAAATTATGCTTGGCGCTCTAAATGCTGCACATACAGCCATTAGAGAGCTTGTCAAATTTCAGGAAGAAATCCTATCTGAATTTGATATAGAAAAATGGGAAATTCTTGTCCCGCAGCCAATTGATGGATTTGTCGAAGCCTTTTCTGAAATGTTAGATGACAAAGAGATTGCCAGAATCATGCTCTCAACACCCGGCAAAAAAGCAAAAGACAGGGCACTCAAAGAATACAGAAACGAAAAAATCGAAGCCTTTAAAGAGCAATACGCAGAAAAATGGTCTGATGAAGAAATGGAATTAAACGAGAAGTTCTTGAAAGCTCATTTCGATGAACGCTTGAAGCATGTTATGAGACGCTCAGTTATTGAAAATGATACACGCATGGATGGAAGAAAGCATAATGAAATACGCCCTATAACCTGCGAACTGGATATTTTGCCAAGAACCCACGGCTCAGCCCTTTTTACAAGGGGAGAAACACAGAGCCTCGGAACAGTCACTCTAGGAGCTCCTATTGATGAGCAGGTTGTTGACACACTTTTTGAAGAAGGTTCAAAAACTTTTATGCTTCACTACAATTTTCCTCCCTTCAGCACAGGCGAGGTAAAAAGGCTAAGGGGACCCGGAAGAAGGGAAATCGGTCATGGTCACCTTGCCGAAAGAGCTCTCAAATTCGTCATTCCAAAGGAAGAGGAATTCCCTTACACAATCAGGGTAGTTTCTGAAATCCTGGAATCTAATGGCTCTTCCTCTATGGCAACAGTTTGTTCTGGCTCCCTTGCACTTATGGCAGCGGGTGTACCCATAAAGAAACACGTTGCTGGTGTGGCTATGGGAATGATTCAAGAAGAAGATAAAACAGTCGTTCTAACAGATATTCTTGGAAACGAAGACCATATGGGCGACATGGACTTCAAAGTTACTGGAACCCGTGATGGAATCACAGCTTTCCAGATGGATGTTAAAGTTGCCGGGGTTTCAGAAGAAATAATGCTTAAAGCACTCCAGCAAGCTCGTGAGGCCAGAAGAAAAATCCTGGATCTTATGTATGAAACAATTCGCGAACCAAGAAAGGAAGTTTCTCGCCATGCTCCAGTCATAAAAGTCTTTAACATCCCATATGACAAAATCGGAGAACTCATAGGTCCCGGTGGCAGAGTTATCAAGAAATTGAGCAGCGATTATGAAGCGAAGATTTTCATTGATGACGAAAAGGCTCAAGTAAAGATCATTGGTGATAATCCAGAAAAGATAAACAGGCTTATAAAAATAATTGATATCATGCTCAAGGAAATCGAAAAAGGACAGGTCTTTGAAGGAATTATATCCCGTGTTGAGCCTTATGGCATCTTTGTAGAGTTAGCACCTGGTAAAGTTGGATTGCTTCACTCTTCTAAACTTGGTGAAAACCTGAAGGAATTTTTAAAGACTAATGGTGTAGGATCTCCCGTAAAGGTAGAAGTTACAGCAATAGACAACATGGGAAGAATCCAATTAAAGCGGTTTGGTGTTGAAGTAAAAGAAGATGACCGCCCCAGAAAACCTTCAAGAAATCCCGGAAGATCAAACCAAAACAGAAGATATCGTAAAGACTAAGGATGGATTATTAATTATGCAGCGAATATTGAAAACAACGGATATTACACTGAAGAAACTAAACAATGGTGCTATGATTGTAGGCGAGAAAAAGAGAGAGACTCGTACGGTCTCTCTCGCTTTTGCCTTTAAGGTTGGCTCTATAAACGAAAACGAAAAAAACAATGGAATCTCGCACTTTATTGAACATGCTCTTTTCAAAGGCACTAATAATCGTTCATCATACGATATTAAGGAACCCATTGAACGTGTAGGCGGAACTCTGAATGCTTATACGGGAAGGATTTCCACAGTATATTTCGCACAGGTTCCCTACACTCATGCGCAAAACACCATTGAAATTCTCTACGACATGGTGAGAAACCCCTCTTTTTCAGAACATGAAATCTCGACAGAGAAAAAGGTTATCCTTGAAGAAATAGCGGAATCATATGACGACCCGGTAGATTTGATTTACAATAAAACCCTTCTGAAAATATGGGATAAACACTATGGGAAGCCCGTTCTTGGAACAACGGAATCCGTTTCTACATTGAACCACATATCTCTGTCTAATTACTACAATGCTCATTACACATCAAACAGATTGATTTTTGCTGTCGCCGGTAATTATAACAACGATTTTCTCGAAAAAGCAGAGGCTTTGCTTCAGTCATTTCCACAGGCTCGCGAATTACCTGCTCCCATTGCAGGATCTATGAAAACAATCAAAGAGCCTATCGTTGAACGAAAAAAAGATCTCAAACAAGTGCATTTGCTCCTCTCAATCAAAGCTCCGTCTAGAAAAGATAAGGATTTTGAAGCTTTTAAGATTTTCAATGTATTGCTTGGAAGTGGTATGAGTTCAATACTATTCCATAACATCAGGGAAAAACATGGTATGGTATACAGTATTGGTTCTGAATACATTGCTTATGAAAATTTTGGAACTCTATTCATCTATGCTTCTACAACTCCGAATAATCTTCAAAAGCTAATGGACCTTTTGAAAATAGAGCTTAAAAGAATAGTGAACGCTGGAATCACCAATGAGGAATTCCGTTATGGCAAGGAAAGATTGAAAGGAAAACTCATGATGGCCACAGAAGGCACATTGCCTATCCTCAGCCGCCAGCTTGATAGCGTAATGACATTGGGAGTTGCCGAAAGCACCGATGACCACATAGCAAGAATTGATAAACAGGATTTTGTGAACACAAATGAAGTAATTCGCAATTATCTCACTTCACACTGGAACACATCTCTTTTAGTTCCAGAAACCTTTGAACTATCATTTGATGCGAATTTTAATATCTACTAATTCCTTTCGCACATGAATTCACAGATTGCCAAGGGAGTAGAAAGGAATTCGTAACTTGACAGAGGTGTGGAGTGATGGTAATATAGGAACTGCCGGCGCGAAAAGTGGCTGGCGTAGGGAAGAAGAGGGTCATTGAAAAATGGATAGCGGTCCCAGTCAATGAGTAAGAAAAATAAGAGCCATGGATGGAGGGTTTGATCCTGGCTCAGGGCGAACGCTGGCGGCGTGCTTGACACATGCAAGTCGAACGCCGAAGTCCCCTTCGGGGGGCGTTAGGAGTGGCGAACGGGTGAGTAACACGTGGGAACGTATCCTGTGATGGGGGATAACTACTCGAAAGGGTAGCTAATACCGCATAAGCCCGAGAGGGGAAAGGCGCAACAGCGTCGTCACGGGAGCGGCCCGCGGACCATCAGCTAGTTGGTGAGGTAAAGGCTCACCAAGGCGACGACGGATAGCCGGCGTGAGAGCGTGGCCGGCCACAAGGACACTGAGACACGGGTCCTACTCCTACGGGAGGCAGCAGTGCGGAATTTTGGTCAATGGGCGAAAGCCTGAACCAGCGACGCCGCGTGCGGGAAGAAGGCCTTCGGGTCGTAAACCGCTGTGGTAAGGGACGAATACTTCACAGAGTGGAAAGCTGTGGAGGGAGACGGTACCTTACTAGAAAGCCCCGGCTAACTACGTGCCAGCAGCCGCGGTAATACGTAGGGGGCTAGCGTTGCCCGGAATCACTGGGCGTAAAGGGAGCGTAGGCGGCCTGTTAAGTCGGCTGTGAAAAACCGGAGCTCAACTCCGGTCCTGCGGTCGAAACTGGCAGGCTTGAGGACGGTAGAGGGAGACGGAACAGCTGGTGTAGGGGTAAAATCCTTAGATATCAGCTGGAACGCCGGTGGTGAAGACGGTCTCCTGGGCCGGACCTGACGCTGAGGCTCGAAAGCTAGGGGAGCGAACGGGATTAGATACCCCGGTAGTCCTAGCCCTAAACGATGCTCACTAGGTGTGGGGTTCGTAGAGGACTCCGTGCTGAAGCCAACGCGATAAGTGAGCCGCCTGGGGAGTACGCCCGCAAGGGTGAAACTCAAAGGAATTGACGGGGGCCCGCACAAGCGGTGGAGCGTGTGGTTTAATTCGAAGCTAAGCGAAGGACCTTACCAGGGCTTGACATGCTGGTGGTAGTGAACCGAAAGGGGAACGACCACTCTTTGAGTGGAGCCAGCACAGGTGGTGCACGGCCGTCGTCAGCTCGTGCCGTGAGGTGTTGGGTTAAGTCCCGCAACGAGCGCAACCCCTGCTCTTAGTTGCCAGCGGTTAGGCCGGGCACTCTAAGAGGACCGCCGCCGACGAGGCGGAGGAAGGGGGGGATGACGTCAGGTGTCGTGCCCCTTATGTTCTGGGCGACACACGCGCTACAATGGGATGGACAGAGGGAAGCCAGGTCGCGAGGCTGAGCTGAACCCGAAACCATCTCTCAGTTCGGATTGCAGGCTGCAACCCGCCTGCATGAAGCCGGAATCGCTAGTAATCGCGGATCAGCCATGCCGCGGTGAATACGTTCCCGGGCCTTGTACACACCGCCCGTCAAGCCACCCGAGTTGGTAACACCTGAAGACGGGGATCCTAACCGAAAGGAGGGACCCTGTTTAAGGTGGGACTGGCGAGGGGGGCTAAGTCGTAACAAGGTAGCCCTACCGGAAGGTGGGGCTGGATCACCTCCTTTCTAAGGAGTACGACGGACCGCTATCCATTTTTGAGCGATACCTCATGGAGGGCTCGTAGCTCAGTCGGTCAGAGCGCACGCCTGATAAGCGTGAGGTCAGTGGTTCGAATCCACTCGAGCCCACCAGTGTGGGGACATAGCTCAGCTGGGAGAGCGTCTGCTTTGCAAGCAGAAGGTCAGGGGTTCGAATCCCCTTGTCTCCACCAATGAGTTATAGAGTTCTCAGGTCATTGAAAAGTGCATAGGAGAAGGTAAAGGTGCAAAGGGCACACGGGGGATGCCTAGGCAGCAGGAGGCGAAGAAGGGCGTGGCAAGCTGCGAAAAGCCGCGGGTAGGTGCAAGCGACCGTTGAACCGCGGATACCCGAATGGGAGAACCCGGCTGGTAGAGATACCAGTCATCGCCGAAGGCGAGGCGAACCCGGTGAAGTGAAACATCTCAGTAACCGGAGGAAGAGAAATCAAAAGAGATTCCCTGAGTAGTGGCGAGCGAAAGGGGAAGAGCCTAAACCGTGCCAGTGTAATAGCCTGTGGGCGTTGCTGGCGTGGGGTAGAGGGACACTGCTGGGCGTAGCCACAGATACGCCGGGGTACCGTAGCGTCTAGCTGAAAGGTCTGGGAAGGCCTACCGGAGAGGGTGAAAGTCCCGTAGGCGAAAGGCGTGAAGGGCTCTGGGCGGTGATCCCGAGTAGCGCGGGGCACGAGGAATCCCGCGTGAATCAGGGGGGACCACCCTCCAAGGCTAAAGACTCCCTGCTGACCGATAGAGGAACAGTACCGTGAGGGAAAGGTGAAAAGCACCCCGGGAGGGGAGTGAAAGAGTACCTGAAACCGTGTGCCTACAAGAAGTGGGAGCCCGAAAGGGTGACCGCGTGCCTTTTGATTAATGAGCCTGCGAGTTATCGTAGCTGGCGAGGTTAAGCCGGGAGAGGCGAAGCCGAAGGGAAACCGAGTCTGAATAGGGCGAGAGTCAGTTGCGAT